>WLEM01000065.1 GCA_009704285.1 Actinomycetota bacterium | reverse complement strand
TAATCTTTTAACAACGGTTAATACACCCGAGAAATGACCATTTCTAGATGCGCCTTCATAGAGCTCTCCTACTGCACCAGCATCAATTCTTGCTACCTCACCTGGGTATATCTCTTTTTCAGAGGGGAGAAAAACTGCTGTTGCACCTGCATCTTTGGCCATCTGTAAATCGGCTTCTATAGTTTTTGGGTAATTATTTAAATCTGCTTTATTCTCAAACTGCAGCGGGTTAACAAAAATACTAACCACAATCTTTTCGCCATAATTTGTAGCTATTTTTATTAAGGATTGATGGCCAGGATGAAGAGCGCCCATAGTGGGAACTAAAACATCCCATTTTTGGCGCGCTAAATCATCCGCAGATTTAAGAACTTCAATCATGGCTCCAGTCCTTTCCGGGTACCGGGCTAGAAGGAGAGTTTAACTTGTGCTTTGAATACTTGCCAACAAAGATTTAACCGCACCAATACCTGGAATTTCACCCTCCGGATCAATAGCCAACCAAGGCTTTAGTACAAACTCTCTTGATTGAGCAAGTGGGTGGGGTAGCTTTAAAAAAACTGTATCTACTACTTGTTCTCCGTAAACAATCAAATCTAAATCAATAATTCTTGGCCCCCACTTAACTTCACGCACACGGCCCATTTGATCTTCAATCTTTAATAATTCCGCCAACAATATTTCTGGTGTGAGGTCACAGCTTCCAATTACAACTGCATTTATGAAGTCATCTTGTTCTGGTCCACCAACTGGTTTGGTTTCGAAATAAGGTGAGACTTTTAAATCTTGCAGCAATTCCTCTAGGTGCGTTATTGCAATGTCTAAATTTAATTTACGATTTTCAAGATTTGAACCAAGTGCTACAACTGCTTTCATCTACTTCTTTCAATCTCAACTGAAACATCCTTAAATTTCAAAAGAATTGGAGCATTAGGTTTATGAACCGTTACTTTAACTTTTTTGATCTTCTTAAACTCTTTTAAAATCTGTTTTGCTATATCCTCCGCAAGTGTCTCTATCAGCATATGGGGCTCACCTGTTATCTGATTGTTTACAACTTGAGCTACTTCAGCATAATTTACTGTTTTATTGAGTTGATCATTTAAATTTTTAAGAGGTAGATATAACTCAACATCAACTAGAAACTTTTGTCCACGTTTGCGTTCTTTTTCTAGTACTCCGTGAAAACCTTTTGCTTCTATGCCAGCTATTTTTATTACATCACTCATTTGCGCATTTGTTCCACAACACTAATTGCATCCTGATGGGCTCTGACGGCATGAGTTCGCACACCCCACACCTTAAGCCTTGCCATTTCAGATGTTAAAGCGATGGTTGCCGCCTCTCGCTTATCTGGCTCCGGGGCATTGATTAACTCACCTAAAAATCGTTTTCTAGAGACACCGATTAGTAGCGGATAACCAAGAAGTTGCAGTCGCTCAACATTTTTAAGTAATTGCCAATTGTGATCACTCTCTTTAGCAAATCCAATTCCTGGATCTAAGATGATTTGCTCAGGGTTCACTCCTGCTTTTAGTAATGCAGATACTCGTTCATCTAATTCATCTTTAACCTCTTTAACTACATCTTTATAAACTGCCTGGCTCTGCATATTTTTAGAGTGTCCGCGCCAATGCATAGCGATGTATTGAATTTTTGGATGTTCTGCAATTAAACCCGCCATTTTTGCATCAGCTAAACCGCCACTTACATCGTTCACATATGTAGCACCTGATGCAATAGCTTGTTTTGCCACTTCAGCTCGCATAGTGTCCACACTTACTGTGGCACCATCTTTTACTAATTCAGTAATAACTGGGATTACTCTTGTTAATTCATCTTCTTGACTTACGCGCTCAACACCTGGCTTGGTCGATTCACCACCAACATCAATAATGTCTGCTCCTTCTGCAATTAATCTTCGCCCTTGATTGATTGCGTCCTCTTTTGCTAAATACTTTCCGCCATCAGCAAAAGAGTTTGGTGTTACATTTAGAATTCCCATTACAAGGGTTCGTGACATCTTCTTACCTGCTTTGATTAATTAAAGAGATTGCTTCTGCCCTAGTGGTTGGATTTAACAGCTGACCACGAACTGCACTAGTAGTAGTTCTAGCTTGGGACTTTTTTACTCCACGCATTGACATGCACAGGTGCTCACAATCAATAATCACAATCACTCCACCTGGTTGCAAAATTTCTACCAATGCATCAGCAATTTGAGATGTTAGTCGCTCTTGAACTTGTGGCCGTCTGGCGTATAGATCAACAACTCTTGCTAACTTTGAAATTCCAGTGATCCGACCACTTTCTCCTGGTATGTAACCAATATGTGCAACACCATGAAATGGCGTTAAGTGGTGTTCACAATGAGAAAAAACTTCAATTTCTCTGACAATAACTAACTCTTTATGGCCGATATCAAAGGTTGTAGTTAAAACATCCTCAGGTTTTTGCCAAAGACCTGCAAAGTTTTCAGCCATTGCTTTTGCAACTCGTTTAGGAGTGTCTTTTAAACCTTCGCGATTGGGATCTTCTCCAATTGCATGCAATAACTCAGTGACTGCTTTTTCTGCTCTAGCTTGATCAAACTCCTTCTTGGCGCCACCATCATGTGGTCCCATTGATACGGAGTTGATCTCACTCATTTACATCCTTGCTATTTTCTTTATCAACTTTTTTTATGCCAGCTTTCTTTGCTGGTTTTTCCTCTTCAATCACCTTAATTTTGGCAGGCTTTAATGCAACTGGTGGTTGATTTGAAGGAATTCGCTTTTGAGAACCAGTCCAAGCAGCTCTTGGCTTTACTTTTTTAACTTTCTTGAATACTGCTGCGATTTCCTCTTTATTTAAAGTTTCATTCTCAAGCAATTCTTCAACTAGGCGATCTAGAGTTTCCCGATTAGCAACCAAGATATCAAAGGCTTCTTGGTGGGCATTTTCAATCATCTCTCTTATTTCACTATCTACTACTGCGGCAATACTTTCAGAGTAATCTCGTTGATGACCGTAATCTCTACCAAGGAATGGTTGCGAATCTGAAATACCTAGTTTTATTGCACCAAGGCGTTGGGTCATTCCATACTGCGTAACCATTGCTCTAGCCAAATTAGTTGCTTTCTCAATATCGTTTGAAGCACCTGTTGTTGGATCATGGAAAATCAACTCTTCAGCTGCTCTGCCACCCATTGTGTATGCAAGTTGATCTAACATTTGATTTCTGGTAACTGCATAGCGATCCTCATCAGGTAAAACCATGGTGTAACCAAGTGCTCTTCCCCTTGGCATGATTGTTACTTTATGAACTGGATCTGTATGTGGAAGAGCATGTGCAACTAGTGCATGACCACCCTCATGATAAGCAGTAATTCTGCGTTCTTCCTCGGTCATTAACCTGGAAACTTTTTGTGGTCCGGCCATTACTCGATCAATAGCCTCATCAAGATCGGTATTTTTTATTGTTTTTCGCTCTTGCCTAGCCGCTAGCAGAGCTGCTTCATTTAAAACATTAGCTAAATCAGCTCCGGTAAAACCTGGGGTGCGTTTAGCGTAAGACTCAAGATCTACATCCTTAGCAACTGGTTTATTTTTTGCATGCACTGCAAGTATTGCTGCTCTTCCCTTTAAATCAGGTCTGTCTACTGAAATTTGACGATCAAATCTTCCAGGACGCAGTAACGCTGGATCTAAAACATCAGGTCGGTTAGTTGCTGCAATCAAAATTACCTGACCATTTGCTTCAAAACCATCCATTTCAACTAGTAATTGGTTCAAGGTTTGTTCACGTTCATCATTTCCGCCACCTAAACCAGCACCACGTTGCCTGCCCACCGCATCAATTTCATCAACAAAAACGATTGCTGGCGCGTTTTGTTTTGCTTGGGCAAACAAATCACGCACTCTTGAGGCACCCACACCAACAAACATCGCAACAAACTCAGAACCAGAGATTGAATAAAATGGAACCTTTGCTTCACCGGCTACAGCTCTAGCAAGTAATGTCTTTCCCGTTCCCGGTGGTCCATAAAGCAAAACACCTTTAGGAATCTTGGCGCCAATTGCCTTGTACTTATCTGGACTTGCAAGAAAATCTTTTATCTCTCGTAGTTCAGCAACTGCTTCATCTGCTCCTGCCACATCAACAAATGTGTTGGTGGGCATTTCTTTATTTTGTAACTTTGCCCTTGATCTACCAAAAGATAGAACTCGGCCACCTTGGCCACCACCCATAAATAACAGAAGTAAGAAAATGATTAACAAAATTGGCAAGATACTGAAGAGCAAAGATACAAAGAGTGATTGCTTTGGAACCTTAATATCCCAGCCCGCAGCTGGTGGATTGCTTGTTAGTAATTCAACAATTAATGCTTCTTGGCCAGCAACATATGATGCTTCGATCTTTGCCGATCCATCAACAAACTCACCGTCTTTTAAGATTACTTGTACTTTTTGG
>WLEM01000064.1 GCA_009704285.1 Actinomycetota bacterium | reverse complement strand
AATCAAATCAAGTACTGGTTTAGGATAAAAACCCATTACAACAATGATCGCCATTACTGGAGCAATTGCAATTTTTTCGCGCAAGTTAAGATCTGTCATTTTTTCATTGCCTGGCGTGACTGGACCGTGTAAGGTTTTTTGAATTGGAATTAATATATAAAGTGCAGCCAGAATTATTCCAAGAGTTCCTATGATTGCTGCCACTGGATACCTTGTATAGGTGCCAACTAAGACTAAGAACTCGCTAACAAAGCTCGCTAAGCCTGGTAGTGCGAGCCCTGATAAACCAGCGATGAAAAAACTCCATGCCATAACTGGAGTTACTCTTTGAAGCCCGCCAAAATCTGAAATTGTTGAGGAGTTTCTTCGAGCCATCATCCAGCCGGCAATTAAAAATAAAGCTGCGGTTGAGAATCCATGATTGACCATATACAAGTTTGAACCTGACATACCTTGTGTAGTCATAGCAAAGATACCCATCGTGATAAATCCGAAGTGAGAAATTGAGGTAAACGCAATCAATCCTTTAATATCTTTCTGACCGATTGCCATGAAAGCACCATAAATTATTGAAATAACCGCCAAGGTGATGATTAAAGGCGTAAAGGTTTTGCTGGCGTCTGGGAAAAGTTCAATACAAAAGCGAATCATTCCGTAGGTGCCAACCTTGTCTAATACGCCAAGCAACAAAACTGAGGTGCCCGGAGTAGCTGATTTGGCAGCATCAGGTAGCCAGGTATGGAAAGGCCACAACGGTGCTTTGATTGCAAATGCAATAAAGAATCCTAAAAACAGAAAGTTTTCAGTTTGATTATCTATCTCAAGAGCTGCCAGTTGTGTTAAATCAAAAGTAGCGCCAATCTGATTTCCAGATATGACATAAACACCAATTATTGAAGCCAGCATCAATAATCCACCAAACAAGCTGTACAGAAGAAACTTAACTGCAGCCGCTGATCTATTCGCACTGCCATATCCACCAATTAGAAAATAGACTGGAATAAGCATTGCTTCAAAGAATACATAAAACAAGAAAAGATCAGTTGCAGCAAATACTCCGATCATCATAGTTTCCAGAATTAAAATTAAAACATAGAAAGTTTTGACGCTCCATCTGCCGCCATCTGATTCATGCCAGGTTGCAAGCACCACAATCGGTACCAAAATTGTTGATAACAAGATCAGAACTAGTGAAATACCATCAATACCAACAGCAAAATTGATATTAAATGCAGAGATCCAGCTATTTCTCTGCGTAAATTGCATAGTAGTTACTGACTTATCAAAACCAATCGCTAAAAATATCGATGCTACCGCCACCAAAGTAGTAACCAGAAGTGCAAACTTTTTTACTAGCTCAGTATTTTTACTTGGTATTAAATATATAAAGGCGGCTCCTACCAATGGTAGAGCGCCAACTAGGGTTAATAAACTCATGCAGTCACCACCCAAATTGTTCCAATCAATGCTAAGGCTCCGACCACCATCAATAATGCATAGCTTCTAACATAACCATTTTGAATAACTCGTAATTTATTTCCAGCACCTAGCGAAACTGATCCGACTCCCCTGACCAAGCCATCAATTATTAAGTAATCAATATTTAGTAAATTCTTTACTACAGATTGGCCAGGACGCATAAATGTCGCCTCGTTAAAGTTATCTTGGAATAAATCTTTTCGGGCTGCTCTGGTGAATACAGATACCCGCTCTGGTGCTTTATCTGATTGCTCTCCTCGGTATT
This sequence comes from Actinomycetota bacterium, assembly GCA_009704285.1. The sequence goes on along the minus strand of WLEM01000064.1, from coordinate 2,734 downwards.
TAAGTATTGCAATACTCACACCTATTAGCACAACTACGACAGCCATGATTGAAACAACTATTGGCGGCAGGAGCTCCTTATGATGAACTTTGAGTGGATTTACAACTGGTTCCAACCAGTGAACTAACCAATCACCTTTATATAAAAGATAGCCAGAGGCTACAGATCCAACTGAAAGTAATCCGATAGGTACCAACATCAGCGCTGGACTCTCATGTGGCTCATCTTTATGACCCCATCTTTCATTTCCAAAGAAGGTCAAAATAACTACTCGTGTCATATAGAAAGCTGTAATCATTGCACCAAGCAATGTTGCAGAGCCTAATATCAAACCTTTAATACCACCCTCATTAAGAGCAGTCTCAATAATTTTATCCTTCGAGTAAAAACCGGCAAATGGCGGCACCCCAATAATTGCTAGATATCCCAATCCAAATGTTAGGAAGGTTATCGGCATGAATTTTCCAATACCGCCGTACTTTCGCATATTCACTTCATCCTTCATGCCATGCATTACCGATCCTGCACCAAGAAACATGCTGGCTTTAAAGAAGCCGTGGGTTAGTAAATGCATGATTGCAAATGCATAACCAATTGGACCTAAACCAGTTGCCAAAATCATGTAACCAATTTGAGACATTGTGGATGCAGCAAGTGCCTTCTTAATATCATCTTTTGCCATACCAATAATTGCGCCAAACAATAAAGTAACTCCACCAACAATTAAGACCATTAATTGCGCAATTGGTGCAGCATCAAAAACAAAATTAGATCTAGTAATTAAGTAAACGCCAGCAGTCACCATGGTCGCCGCATGGATTAGAGCCGAGACTGGAGTTGGGCCTGCCATCGCATCTCCCAACCAGGACTGCAGTGGGAATTGTGCAGATTTTCCGCAAGCAGCAAGTAATAGCATCAAACCAATTGCAGTTAATTGTGTTGAAGATGCCTGATCAACACTATCTTTCATGCCAGAAAATGAGACATCGCCAAAGGTTGCAAATGAAATCATGATTGCAAGTGATAGCCCCACATCACCCACGCGGTTGGCCACAAATGCTTTTTTAGCAGCGGTTGCGTAAGCAGGTTTTTCATTCCAAAAACCAATTAATAGATAGGAGGCAAGACCAACGCCCTCCCATCCAACATAAAGATTCAAATAAGAATCACCTAAAACCAGAAGTAACATCGAGGCAATGAATAAGTTTAGGTAAGCGAAAAAACGCCTGCGATCTAAATCATGTGACATATAAGCAATGGAATAAACATGAATTAGGGTGCCTACGCCAGTAATTAACAGGACAAAACAGATTGAAAGTTGATCTAATAAAAGAGAAGCATCGACATTAAAAGATCCCACGGAGATCCAAGTAAATATCTTTTGTGTTACCGCTCGGTTCTCTTCAGACCTAGATTGCATGGCGAAAAATTCAATTATTCCAATTGTAAAAGTTGAGGCAGAAACAATTGTTCCCATGATGTGGCCCCAAGAATTAGCTCGCTTACCGGCTAGCAACAGGATTGCTGAGCTAAATAGCGGAAGGGCTATCAGCCAAAGTAAATTCTCAGATGTCTGCATGATTATCTCTTAAGCAAACTTGCATCATCAACGGATGCCGAACGTCTAGAGCGATAAATAGTTACGATGATTGCTAGTCCAACCACAACTTCACATGCTGCAACTACCATGGTGAAGAAAGCCACCACTTGACCCTCTAAATTGCCGTTGATTCTGGCAAAAGTTACAAAGGCTAAATTAGCTGCATTGAGCATTAACTCGATGCACATGAAAACAACAATTGAGTTTCGGCGAACTACAACGCCAATTGCACCAATGGTAAATAAAATTGCAGAGAGGTAAAGGTAATTAGCAACAGCCACTACTTTTCCTCCTCTTCATCTTTTTTCATTTCAAAAGTTGCACTTTCAATAATGTCTCCACGAGCCTGTAACACACTTGAAATTGAAGAAGGAGCAGCTTGTCCTGTTGGCAAGAGTGCAGGAACATCTACTGCGTTATGAAGTGCGTAAACACCGGCACTTGGTAGTCCAGAGGCATCCTTTAAGCTATCTTTTCTAAATCTTGCAATCGAAAGATCTCGTTGTGAATTCTTTGATTTAGATTTTTGGCTATGCCCTAGAACCATTGCCCCAATTGCAGCTGTAATTAGCAGCGCTGATACCACTTCAAATGCAAAGACATATCTAGTAAATAACTCGGCAGCTATTCCAAATGCATTTCCTTCAGCATTGGCTTCACTTAAGCCATATATTGGTCGATTAAAGGTTGCCCGACTAATCAAACTAACTAATAGGCCACCAAAACCAATTGCGGCAACTATGGCTATTGGGCGAAGTCCTGGGATGTTTTCTTCTAATGAATCTGAAGTATCAACACCTACGAGCATTAAAATAAAAAGGAACAACATCATCACTGCGCCGGTATATACAACAATTTGAACAATACCCAAGAAGAGTGCTTCTTGAGCAATGTAAAAAATTGCCAAGGAAATCATGACCCAGGCAAGTAGCAATGCAGAATGAACCGCTTTTTTCACTAAAAGCATCCCTATTGCTGCCAATACTGATAATGGAGCAAGGAAATAAAATAGATACGACTCTGGTGTGGCTGTCGTGCCAACATCTAATGCGAAATTAATCATCAATTGCTGCGCCTTGAGATGGATGAGAGCCTGTAACTTCACCACGATAATAATTTCCATCATCGGTGTTT
>WLEM01000063.1 GCA_009704285.1 Actinomycetota bacterium | reverse complement strand
CAATTTGGGCAAGACGTTTTAAATCCAAATCCATAATTGTTACATCAGCTCTCATGCCATGAGCAATGGTTGCCGCAGCAACTCCTACAACACCGCCGCCAATTACTACCACCTTGCCAGGGCGAACTCCTGGTACACCACCTAGTAATACACCTCGGCCACCTTTGCTCGCCTCAAGAGCGGCTGCTCCTACCTGAATACTCATTCGACCTGCAACCTCACTCATCGGTGCAAGTAATGGCAGCTGGCCATCCACCTCGACTGTTTCATAAGCAATTGCGGTGCAGCCAGAATCAATAATCGCTTGGGTGCAAGCTTTATTAGCTGCTAAGTGCAGATAGGTATAAAGGATTTGTCCCTTACGCATTCTCTTGTACTCAGCCTCAATTGGCTCTTTCACCTTTTGAATTAAATCAGCTTTTTGCCAAAGCTCATCAGCGGTTTCAATTATTTGTGCGCCCGCTTTGATGTAATCCTCATTTGATATTCCAGAGCCAAGACCAGCATTTTTCTCAACCAATACCTGATGCCCAGCAGTTACATATGCATGCACACCAGAGGGAGTAGCCGATACTCGAAACTCATTATTTTTAATCTCTTTTGGAATACCAATAATCACTTAAGTATCCGATCTACTAAACCACCCTGTTTAGTAATTAAATACTACCCCCAAAAAGAGATGCACAAATCTTTGGGTGAAGCTGGGAGCGCATCGCGGCAAATGATTGTGCTGGCCAACCTGAGAAAAATACCCGCCGCAGCAATACTGCAAGTGGGTAGGAGATCTGATCTGCAAATGCATTATCTAATGCCTTATGCGCCAAATCACTCTCACCTGATTCATAGGCACATGCAGCAAAGATGCAGGCAACAGGTGCGATGTAACCCTTTGGGGCGCTACTCATTAGCCAGTACCAAAGATTAAATTGCTGATCAATATTTTCATCCGTCACCAACCCCATTGCATAATCTCGCACCTGTAAATCCTTAAGTCGAACCAGTACAAATGCGATTAACTCAAGATCATCCTCATGTTTGGTGAGTGCAAAATTTGCCACCAACTGATTAACTGCAATTGCTCCCAATCGCTGCTGCTTTAATACATCATCACCATCATAATTAATCTCACTTAACTTACTTAATTGATCATCTAGTAATAGGTTATTTGTCATGGCTTAAGAGTGGCAAGAGAGCAACTTAGATTTCTCACAACTTTTGAAATCTGTGGATAGCAGCTGATCTACTTAGTAAATCTTCCCACCGCATTAACAACTGAGATTTCTCTAGTAATACTTTGAGTAATTCCATTGCCACTAATTGGCGTAGTTACCCCATTAACTGTGAAGGTACCACGCCAGCTTATTTTTAAATTGACTGGGTAATCTCCATTTGATCGATAGGTATTGGTGATTTGCCCAAGTGGAAAGCTTGCCCCTTGATTTGTTGTAGTAATTACCCTGCCATCACCAAAGCTCCAGGTGAAGGTGGAATAGAGATTTACATAAACAATTAGATCAAGGATTGGTACAACTGCAGAAAATCGTTGTGGTGTTTGGGTCCAAAAGTAAACTGGCATATTAACTAGTGCATCATTTTCTGGCTGAAAATTAATATCACCTACTGGCAATAATTTAATTAATCGATCAGATAAGGAGGTGGTGGAAACCTTCTTTGCAGGTGCTGCCTTTGGTTTAGTTTTGACGGGTAGGACCTTTTTTGGTGGCACACTTTTAACTATCGGCTTTGGCACACTCTTCTTACTTACAACCGGCTTTGGTTTAACAACCGGCTTCTTACTTGGCGCTGGTGTTGGCTTTGCCCCATTTTTTGAAGCAGTAATAATTAATTGATTGTTTTCAGTAAAGACATCAACACAGGTTTTATCAAAGCAATCTTGATTGGCCCATGCAGATTGAATTGGCAAAAGCAGGCAAATAGAAAGTACTACAAGATATCGCTTAATAACCACTCTCCTCCTACTGGCTTAACGGTGAAGGTATTTTTAATGATTGAGGCACTCCATAAGGTTGATTGCTTACTTGCTCTATCTACCTTTCTAATATCACTTCGATGAATTACTACCGCAAAGCTCTTTTGATTAACCCCATCCTTTGCTAACTCAATACTTTTTAATTGGTAGCTACCCCCCACAAGGGATGCGGTTTTAAACAATCTGGCCAGTCGATCTGCAATCGCCAAACAATCACAGCTGCTAATTGCAGTTGATCTTAAGTATAAAAACTCACCAGTTAATGCCAGATTTAAACCATCAACATAATTAATTATTGGCTCTAAAGCAGCTGGCGCAACATCTGGCAGATACGCCTTATCTGTTTGGTCAATTGGGGCAAACCCTTCACTAGCAGGTGGTACTCCAGTTGGCGCAAGTGCTCCTTGGGCTCTGGCGCAGCCAGTTAATATGAGCGGTAAGAAGCAGAGTGCAATAAATTTTTTAAAACTTAACATAGGGATAATCTAGGTATTTTCACCAACAATCTGCTTGAAAAAAGTTAAGGCTGTGAATTGTTTAATTGTGTGTAAAACTTCACCCATGGCACACCGTGATGGGGATGGTTGGATTGAGTGTAATTGTGGTGGAAAACATTGGGGCTTACATGGCGCAGCAGGTTTACTTTTAGTAAGAGATAAAACAATATTGATGCAACACCGTGCACCCTGGGTACACAATGGTGACACCTGGGGTATTCCAGGTGGAGCACGAGACTCTCATGAGAGCCCAGTTGAGGCAGCAATTAGAGAGGCGCATGAAGAGGTTGGCATCTTTGCGCAGCACTTAACACCAGGTGAGATCTTCACCGATGATCATGGAGTGTGGAGCTATCACACGGTAATTGCTAGGGCACATCCTGAATTAATTGCCCATGAGGCAAATGATGAATCCAAAGAGGTCGCTTGGGTTGAGATTGATCAGGTAGCAGGAAAAAATTTACATCCAAGCTTTGCCAATACCTGGCCACAATTACTTGCTAAATTAAAGGCTTAATTACCTAAGCACTGCGCATCTAATCTGCGAAGGGCCTCTTTAATAACTGCACCATCGCTACTTCGCCAAAAAGGTGGCATTGAGTTTAAAAGAATTGAGCCATACCGTTTATTAACAATTCGAGAATCTAATATTGCAACTACCCCACGATCATCTAAGGATCTAATCAATCTGCCAGTTCCCTGCGCAAGAAGTAAGGCGGCTCTAGGAAGTGATATCTGCATAAAGCCTGAACCACCTGCCGCATCTGCTTCAGCAGCCCTTGCTGATAACACCGGTTCATCAGGACGAGGAAATGGAATTCGATCAATTACCACCAATGTACAGGCGGGCCCTGGCACATCAATTCCCTGCCACAGCGAAATTGTGCCAAGCAAAATAGATCTCTCATCCTTTGCAAACTTATCTACCAATGGCCCAACTGAATCTCCCCGGCGTTGAGTAATAATTGGAATCTTTAACTCCGCTAAAACATCTCGCAAATGTTCATCAGCAGCCTCTACGCCACGCCAAGATGAAAACAAAGCAAGGGTGCGACCACCTGCTGCTTGAATTAATTCACCTAACTCAGTTAGCGCCTCCTTTGATGGACCATCCCGACCTGGCTCTGGTAAATCCTTTGGCAGATAAAGCATTCCCTGATTAGCAAAATCAAAAGGCGAGCCAACATCTAGGATCTGCAGATTTGCTGGATCCATTCCCCCTTTTTTATCAACCTTTTCCTCATCATCATCATCGCCTTCATCCTCATTTTTTCCACCAATTACAAAGCCAATATTTCTTGCAATTGCATCAAATGATTTGCCAACAGTTAAGGTCGCACTAGTTGCAATTACTGGGGTTTGGGTTAATAAATTTCCTCGCAACACATCAGATACTGCCAATGGCGCTAAGTACAAGGTTGAATATGTTGGCTCAAACCAAAGTACATGTGTGTGTCCTGGTTTTAATAACTTAGTTGCAGTCTGGCTTATCTCATTTAACGCACCCTTCACCCGGGCCCGCTCTGCCATCGTATTTGGATCAATAATCTCACTATCTGCTGTGATCAATGCGCTAACCGCTGCTACCGCCTCCTTCACACCACGTAGTGGTGCTTCAAGAGTTGCTGGCAACTTATCTAATCTTCCTGCCTTTGTTGGATCAGCTTTTAAATCATCGCCATACTCACTGAGTGCTTTAGAAAATTTTTCACTTGCTTTAAATAAGGCATCTCCTGCTTTTCCTGGCATATGTTTTCTTGCCATATTGGCTGCCCTTGACACTCTGGCAGCTGTTATCTCCTCGGTGACCGCCTGAGTTGTGCGATCCATAAACTCATGTGCCTCATCTAAAACAATTGCATCTCGCTCAGGCAAAATTGGATGAGAATCAACAATCTCAATTGCTAGCAAGGTGTGGTTGGTAACCACAATATCTGCTGTTTGTGCCTTGGCTTTTGCCAGGGCGGCAAAACATTTTGAACCAGATGGACACTCATCTGCTCCCAT
>WLEM01000062.1 GCA_009704285.1 Actinomycetota bacterium | reverse complement strand
TTATGTCATTAACCTTCATGATCGTAGCTTTAATCAATGGTGGAAATGATTTGATTGCCACCCACTTTGACCTAACAATTAATCAGATCATGTGGTTCTCTCGAATCGGCATTATCGTGCTGCCGCCATTGGCATTTGTAATAACCAAGCGCATCTGTCTTTCTCTGCAACGAGCAGATCGTGAAGCTGTGCTTCATGGCAAGGAGACTGGCCGACTAGTGATGCTGCCTCATGGTGAATACATCGAAATTCACGAAGAGCTATCTCCAGAGAAGAAGTTCACCTTGACTCAGCATGAGCAACCAAAAGCAATTGCATTGGTTACTGAGGATAAGCAAGGCGTTTTAAATCCAAAGGGCATTAGAGCAAAACTTCAAGCAAGGTTTAGTGCAGCAAATGCTGAGAACATAGCTAAACCAACTGCCTCTGAGATTAAAGAGCTTGAGAGCGGCCACCACTAGTTAACAATTAAAACCAGCCCCACGCTAGTAAGTGTGGGGCTGATTTATTTCGTTTTGGAACCGTTTTGATCCTGCATCTAGGTAGTTGAAGCATAGTTACTACAATAAGTATGTGAACAAATCTTTATGGCGGGGTGGGCACCCCATCGCTGCACGTAAATCTGTTAATGCAACAAACTCCTTTGATATCGCAATAATTGGGGGCGGGTTTAGTGGGCTATGGAGCGCTTACCATCTTAAGCAATTGCAGCCATCACTTAAAATTGCAATCTTTGAACAAAACTATATTGGGTTTGGCGCAAGTGGGCGTAATGGTGGCTGGGCATCAGCAGAGTACCCAACCTCTAACGTCAGAATAATCAAAGAGCATGGAATTCAAACTTACAACACCTTACGTAAAAGTTTAATTGAATCTATTGATGAGATTGGCCAAATTGCGAAATCAAACAACTGGCAAATTGAGTTTGCAAAAGGTGGAGCATTGGTTTTTGCCACGAATAAAGCGCAGTTATCTCGAATTTCTTCAAATCTCGATGACGAGCATAAATTTTTAAATCAAAGCCAAGCAAGTGAACTTCTAAATGTGGCGAGGATTAAAGGTGGTGTTTACACACCACATTGTGCAGCGTTAAATCCTTTCAACTTAACTCAATCTCTTGCAAAATACCTAGAAGGTATTGGAATTGAGATTTTTGAGGATTCCAAGGTTGAAGAGATTTCCGATAAAGAAATTTTGGTAAATAGTTATAAAATCAAGTGTGACATCTCAATTAGGGCTACTGAGGCGTTCACTGCAAGAAAGTGGATGGCAGCTCAGCAAATACCAATCTACTCACTAATGGTTGCAACTGAGCCGATACCTGAAGCGATATTGGCTCAGATACGAAATTCACAAAGGGCAACCTTTCAAGAGGCTTGTCACCTAATTACTTATGCTCAAATCACCGGTGATAACCGATTAGCTATTGGTGGCCGAGGAGTTCGGTATAAATTGTTCTCACGTCTTTCAGAACGCAGTGAGATAGATAATCGTATGCACGCGGCTTTAGAGAAACGGGCACTCAGGTGGTTTCCACAATTGCAATCAGTTAAGTTTGAATATCGTTGGGGTGGTCCAGTCGCCCTAACTAGGAGATGGCAAAGCTATTTAAATTACAATGCAGCATCAGGACAAGCTGCAATTGGCGGTTATGTTGGCGATGGCGTAACCCTTTCATACCTTGTTGCAAAAACTTTAGCGCAAGTAATAAATCACCAGAAAATTCCAGATTTGCCATTTGTAAATCAGAAGATCGGCAGATGGGAACCAGAGCCAATCAGGTATTTAGCGGTAAACGCTGGATTTAAGGCAACAGTTGCAGCAGATTTTGAAGAACGAATTACTGGCAGGTCAAGCATCATCGCAGCAGTAGTGGATCCTCTGATTAATCGATAGCGACTAAAACGCTAATCCGGCACAATTTGGTTTAGGGCCAGCATTTGTATTTCCATACCGATGTTGAGTAATCGAAACACTCTGTTCTAAAAACCAACGAGAGATTTCAATATCACCTCGCGAGGTGATCGGCCTACGATCACAAGAGATACCATTTAGCATCAATTCATAAACTGGTGGTATCTCAGCAGAGAGCCATCTGACTCGATCAAACTCTAGTGCGTGCTCGGCAAACTCTTCAGTACTTTCGACAACCAAGTTAGCCAACCCTGGAATCAATGTGTCACTACTTAATCTCGTAATCACCCCTAAGTCCTTCTTTAGCCAGGCTAGAAAATCTAACTCATCTTTACTGGTTCCACTTTCGATTCTTACCAAAAATCCTTTTTTATACCTTCGATAACGTTGGATATTCTGCTCAACCTCAAGTGATGATCGATCAATTGCTAAGCACCCTGTTGATTTTATCCATCTATTAGCTGCCTCTTTCATTGGTAAAAAGTGCTTCATCTGATTCCAATTACGCAAAGTTGCTACGTAATTTTCCCCGCCTGCTTTAGCTGTAGCGCCTACCGAGCTTTTCCGCCAGCCGCCGAATGGTTGTCGATTAACTATTGCGCCAGTGACGCCACGATTAACATATAGATTTCCCGCCTCAACATTTTCAATCCAATACTCACATTCATTTGGGTCTAACGATTGAATACCAGCAGTTAATCCAAAATCAGTTGCATTCTGCCACTCGATTGCTGTTTTCAAATTAGGTGCAACCATGATGGCAAGGACTGGTCCAAACCACTCATTTAGGTGAGACCAAGAGCCTGGTTGGACACCAGATTTAATACCGGGAGACCAAATCAAACCAGCATCATCTAGCTGCGAAGGCTTTAGTAACCACTCCTCCCCCTCATCTAAGGTAGTCAGAGCTCTTTGCAGGCTGCCCTCTGATTTTTTGATTATTGGCCCAACAGTTGTAGCAAGGTTATAACCAGCGCCAACAGTCATTGATTGCACAGCATCAAGCAGCTGCTTTTTAAATACTGGATTCTCATAAATGCTCTTATCTACGATCGCTAGTGAGGCGGCTGAACATTTTTGTCCTGCATGTCCAAATGCTGATTGCACTAAGTCTTTTACAGCAACATCTATATCACAGCAAGCGGTGATCACCATGGCATTTTTACCACTAGTTTCAGCTAATAGGTTTAATTCATTTCGCCAGGAAGAAAACAAAAGTGCGGTGCTGTAGCCACCAGTTAAAATCACTGCGTTTACATCATCATGACTGATTAACGCTTGACCAACCTCATTGTCTTCAGTTGAAACAAATTGCAGCACATTCTTTGGAACTCCAGCTTTCCATAATTGATTTACTAAGTGCCAGGAGGTAGCAACTGTCTCTGGTGCTGATTTAAAAATGACGGTATTTCCTGCAGCCAAAGCTGCGCAGATGCCACCGGTTGGAATTGCATATGGAAAGTTCCAGGGCGGTACAACCACAACCACACCAACTGGCGAAGATTCTTTCTCTAGATTTAGTGAGATCGCAGAGAGGGCGTAATAGTTTGCAAAATCAATCGCCTCAGAGATCTCTGGATCTGCCTCAGCCACAGTTTTACCCGCATCTCTAGACATGATTGCAATGCTCTCTTCCATCTGCGAGTGTGCAATTTGACCAAACTCTTTCAAAATATCAGCCCTGGCTTGAGCCCCCATTTGATCCCAGGCCGGCAACGATTTTTTTGCAGTACTAATTGCAAGATCTAAATCACTTTTCTTTGCAACTGCATATTGATACCAAACTTGTGCATTATCTGATGGATCATTGCCATCAATCAAAATTCGATCAAAGATCTCCTTGCCAGCGATCACAATTGGAATCTGGTAAGTTGGTTGTTCAAGTACGTTCTTAATTTCTTTGCCAAGCTTTGAAACAAACAAATCCTTGGTTAGATCAGCATTTGGCGCATTTTCGAATCGATCTTCAACTAAAAATTTACCTGTTTTATGACGAATGCTCTTGGTAGAAATGTCATGTCGCTCTGCAACACTTTGAAGAAATCTCTCTGATTGCTCAGCAAACTTGCTTGGATCAGAACCCATTTCAAATGAGGATCTTAGGTAATTCTCTGGCGCAGTATTTTCATCCAGCCTTCGAACCAAATAGGCAACTGCGGATGCAAAATCATTTCCTCTAGTCACAGGTGCATAGAGCAGAATTCGCAAAGATCTTTTAGCAATTGCTAACGCTTCAGGATTTGCCATTCCTTCAAGCATTTCTAGATCTAACTGCTCAATTACATTCCGCTTTTTAGCAATCTCGAGTGCGAATGCGATGTGAAACAGATTGTGGCTTGCCACACCAATTCTGACCGCTTTAGCATTTTCAGGGCGAAGGGCTGTATCTAACAACCTAGAATAACTAGCATCCACATCTGATTTTGATTGATATGGTGCAGCTACCCAGCCATGCAACTCTGCTTCAGCTTTTTCCATTGCAAGATTTGCACCTTTTACCAACCTAATCTTTATTACCCCTCCTGATTGCTTATTTCGAACAACTGACCTCGCAACCAACTCAGCAAAAACTTCGTGGGATTCGGGCAG
>WLEM01000061.1 GCA_009704285.1 Actinomycetota bacterium | reverse complement strand
CGCCAAATTTATCAAGCAGCTGCTTATCAAACTCTTTATCGCCCTTTTGACTTGATGTGTAAACAATCAAAGAGTTTTTAGGCAATCCTTCAATTAAACCAAGTACAAATGTCTCTATGCCACCAGCCCTGGGCCCTAAATCATTGGTGACGAGTAGTACCTTTTGTTGATTAGAGACGGCGTGCTCCAATATAAGGTTTCTTTCCCATATTCATATTGGCAATTTTTACCCGGCTTCCTGACCTAGGCGCATGCAACATTCGATCTGGCCCTAGATAGATACCAACATGCGAAATTGGTTTACCAAAAAATACTAAATCACCTGGCTGTAGATCCTTTTTTGCAACTGCTTTGCCGTACCGATATTGCGCTCTAGATGAGTGAGGTAGTGAAACACCGGCCGCGCCGAAAGCCCGCATAGTTAAACCAGAGCAATCCCAATAGGTAAGTCCATCTGCACCAAATACATACTTATCACCTATTTGAGCGAGCGCATATTTGATTGCAACTCCTCCCCGACCGGAAACACCAGAGTACTTACCAGCATCACCTAAGGATCTCTTTTGATCAGCATCCTCTTCATCCTCAGTTAACTTAGCAAGCCGCTCTCGTTCTGCAGCGGTTAACTTTGCAAGAAGCGCCTCTGCCTCCTTTAATTTTGAGTTTGCCAGTGCTAATTGCCTAGTAAATTTTGCTTCAGCAGCTTTAACCATTGCTAACTTATCTGCAACAGTTAGTGAGGTGGCTGTTAATCGTTGAGTTGCCACTGAGAATTTCTTTAAGTCCTCTGTCTTTTGTCTAGTAACCGCCTCTAAGGAGCCAGCTGCTGATAGGTAAAGGCTTGGATCGGTAGAAAATAACAATTCAAGTGATTGGCTTAATGGGCCAGATTTATAACGTTCATTTGCAATCGCGCCAATCGATTTATTAAGTGCGGTAACTGAGGCACCTTGTTGGCTTGCCTGTTGTTGAACTGAATCTAAGGTCTTTTTTAACTTTGCCAACTGCACCTTTGCCTCTTGGGCACCCTCGGCTGCAGTTGTCGCCTGCTCTTGCAGATCCCGCACCCGCCCTTGCACCTCAATTAAATTGGGCGCAGCATTTGCTGAGATTGGAAAAAGTAGGCCAGAGGCGATTACTAAAGCAAAAAATGATCGCAAGAGGAAACGCATCGAGAAAGGCTAACCGCCTAAAGCAGGCAAACTCAACCCATTACAAGCGTGCTCGGCTGAGAATTCTCTAAAATTACTGAGATATTGCACCCATTTAGCCTGTTTTCTTGCTCCCTCTATGGCTCTTGCCAGCGGGAGTAAATCTCAAGGGTGGAACTAATCCAACCAAGGCGAGATTATTTATGGCAGCCGCATGAGAGTTACTTAACTCAGCTTTTTTATCAGTAGCAGGGGTAATTTGAAGCAGCACTGATACAACACAATCGCCACAGGCGATATCGCGCATTACACAACTATCACAATCGATGATCATTACTAAAGGTTAGAGGGGGGCACTGACACTGGGTAACCTTAAGCACTATGCCAAAAGTGATCACCACCGCAAACCTGATTGTGGGAAAAGATGGCTCCACCACTAAATCAGGCTCCTCGATTGGCCTATCAACAGATGAGGATCGCACCCGCTTTAAGGCGCTGCGGGATAAGAGTGATCTGATATTAATTGGTGGAAATACTGCTCGGCGAGAGCCCTATAAACGCACCCCAATTCCGCTTTATATTCTCACCCATACCAAGGTTAGGTTGCAACCTAAAAATCAGTTAGCAAAACAATTTGCATTCACACCTTCACAAATGATTGAGGAAATTTCCACAAATTTTAAAAACACACAAATATCCCCGATTAACCTATTAATTGAGGCTGGGCCAAGTCTTTTACTACAAATGGTTAAACAAGGATTAGTTGATCACCTATACCTAACTATTAATCAGCAGGCAGTTGGTGAAAACCTGATATCTATCTCTGATTTAACAGATAGTTTTGAGTTAATTAGTAGTGAAGAGATTCCACCTTGCCAATTTAATTACTACAAAAAGTTAACTAAGTGAGATCACCGCGACACCAGTAATTGCAAAGGCAATCCCAAGGTATTGAACTTTATGTAATCGCTCATGCAGCAGCTTGAAGGCAAGTAAAGCGGTAACAATTGGGTATAAGGAACCTAAGACAACTGCAAGTGAGACCAATCCCTTAGTAGTTGCCACTCCTAACAACAAATTTGCAATAAAGTCCGCACCGCCAATTGCGATTAAAATTGGTAGATCTTTTTTAGTAAAGCCCCCGATTGTGCGAAAACGAGCAAACAATAAAAGTGCAACCATAAAGGTTGCAAAGCGCATGGTGGTCATGGTCATGATCGCACTGCTTTCTGAACCCTTGGCGATAAATGTCACCGCACCACCAAATCCAAATGCCGCAATTACTGCATAAACAATTGGTTTGATTGCTAAGCCACCTTTAATCTCTGGACCACTCGCAAAGAAAGCACCAGTTAAAGCAATTCCCATTCCAATCATCTGTCCAGTATTTGGTTTTTCACCATTAATAAATGCAATAGTTAGCGGAATAATCACGCTCAATGCACTAATCGGTGCAACTACACCCATTCGTCCAGTTGCTAACCCTGAATAAAAAGCTACTAAGCCAATAAATCCAAGTAATCCAGCGCATACTCCTGATAGGAAGTAGTTATCCCAAGAAAGTGTTGGTCGAAACCATGAGGAGCTAATTAATACAATCAAAATTCCAATTGCTAAACCAATTGCTTGTGAAACCGCTGTTACTGCAATTGCTTGATATCGCTTGGACAATTTTCCGCCCAAGAAATCAGCTCCACCCCAAAGAATTGAGGAGAGAAGTGCTAGTAAGGAGGCCATCGGTGGAGCCTACTAGGTTGCATTAGGGCTTATCTGTCTGAGTTTGCTCGTGCCTGCACATACTTATTCAATTAGCAATTTATCCTTAGGTAGTGAGCAAAACATTTGATCAACTAATTCAACCTATCTTGGCATTAAAGCCGCGAGGTGAAGTTTTGCTTGAAACAGTACCAGCGCCACAAAAACTTGCACCTCATGCATTAGCGATGACCGCCGATGTTTTAGAGGATGCCGCCACCGGCAGATTTGTATTGCTTCATGATCCAGCTGGCCAAGAGGGTTGGGGCGGTCAATGGCGGTGCGTAACATTTGCCAGAGCTGCAATTGATTTAGAGATGGCATCAGATCCATTACTGCCTGAGATTGGCTGGGCTTGGTTATTAGAATCTTTGAAAAAACATGGCTGTGAATTTATCAATCCAAGTGGCACGGTAACAAGAGTGGCTAGCGCCTCATTTGGTGAATTGGTAGAGCGAGATGAGGATTCTGAGATTGAAGTTCGCGCATCTTGGACGCCAACAAATGCAGATAATTTAGTCGAGCATGTAAATGCCTGGCTAGAGTTGTTGGCAATCAGCGCAGGACTTGAGCCAATTCCTCATGGAGTTAGCTCAATTGCTCGTAACAACTAGAATCACCTAAGTAATGCTGACACCACTTTTATCGCCACGTGCTGGCACCCCTGAAATTTCTGCCGATGAGAGCAGCTTTGAAAAAGTAATTAAATCTTTATTAGCTGGCAGTGGACCAATTGCAATTGATGCCGAACGGGCTTCGGGTTATCGCTACAGTCAACGGGCTTATTTAATCCAGATATTTCGCAAAGATGGTGGCTTGCATTTAATTGATCCAATTCCACTTAAGGGATCAAAACTTTGGCAGGTGTTTAATGATAACTTTGCAAATATCGAGTGGGTAATTCATGCAAGCACTCAGGATTTACCTTGTTTAATTGAGGTTGGTCTCTCCCCCAAACTCCTCTTTGATACTGAATTAGGAGCAAGAATTGCTGGCTGCCCAAAGGTTGGTTTAGGAGCACTTGCTGAAAGTTTGCTTGAACTTCAATTAGCAAAGGAACACTCAGCAGTTGATTGGTCAATCCGGCCACTGCGTCCTGAGTGGATTACTTACGCCGCCCTTGATGTTGATATCTTGCTTGAGATTAGAGACAAGGTTGAGCAGATGCTCACTGAACAAAACAAACTCAAGTGGGCTGTGCAAGATTTCGCCTCCATTTTAAAGAACTATCAAGATTATGAGTTCACAGATACACCAAAATCTGATCGATGGCGCAAGACCTCAGGTATGCATAAGGTGCGAGATCGACTGACTCTGACAATTGTTAGAGATTTATGGATTAGCCGAGACCAATTAGCACGTGAGATGGATCTTGCTCCAGGTCGAGTACTAAATGATGAGGCAATTGTGGAGCTAGCAACTAAACGACCAGAGACATTAGAGGATGTTGCAAAGGTAATTGGCTGGCGAACCAGATTAGAGTCGCCACCATTTAACCGTTGGTTAAAGGTGTTAACCGCCTCCCTTAAGACACCAATAGGTGAGCAACCAGAATTACGAGTGGCATCTCAAAATATGCCACCACTAAAAATCTGGAAGGAGAAAAATCCAATT
>WLEM01000060.1 GCA_009704285.1 Actinomycetota bacterium | reverse complement strand
TTTTACCTATACCTGGATTGCATTTGTGCCAGCATTTACCGGATTTTTTGCCGCAGTGTTTATTCTCTTTTTAACCACACTTCCTTATGTGATCTTGGCCTGTTTGGCAGGACTCTCCAGAGTAGATGCCTCGCAAATTGAGGTGGCAAGATCTTTAGGATTTTCCTATCCAAAAACTTTCTTTAAGGTAGTACTTCCACAGATTAGAACTCACCTAAGTGGCGGGTTATTGCTCGCCGGTCTATACACGATGAGTGATGTTGGCGCAGTCTCATTGTTAAATGTTGATACCTTAACTGTGACTATTCAAAATATGTATCGGGCATCTTATGATCGAACAGCGGCTGCAGTAATTAGCTTGGTGCTAATCACCTTATCTGCCATCTTTGTCGTTGCAGATGAGAGGGTAAGGCGTAGACAGCAAAAAGGTGAGGTAATTAAATCCACCAGCATAAAATCTGCGCTAATTGAGAAAAACTCCTACAAAGTGAGCACAGTACTGTTGATTACAACATACGCACTCCTTGCAGTCTTGATACCGATTTATGTATTGCTCAGTAGGTTTTTTACCAACACTGTTGAGATCTCTTGGCAGCTACTACTTCAGGCAAGTCTTTCAACGGTTTCGGTTGCTCTACTTGGTGCAGGTATTGCACTTGTCTTATCAATTCCACTTGGTATTTTGCTATCAGAAAGATCAACTACCTTCTCTAGAGTAAGCAGCAGAGTAATTTTGATTGGTCACGCACTTCCTGGTGTGGTAATTGGCTTAGCTTTAGTTTCATTTGGTTCAAAGTTGGGTCCGCTCTACCAAAGCACATTTTTACTTGCCTTTGCTTACGCGCTTTTATTTTTAGCTAAATCAGTTGCCAGCATGAGAGCCTCTTTGAAACAGGTACCAACTGGTGCGAAAGAGGTAGCAGCCACCTTAGGTTTGAATAAATGGTTGGTCTTAAAAAATGTAGTTACCCCAATTGCTGCACCTGGAATTGCATTAGGTGCGGTATTGGTTTTCTTAACTGCAATGAAGGAGTTACCAGCAACCTTGATGCTACGCCCTACTGGATTTGAAACCTTAGCCACTCAGATCTGGTCATACGCTGCAATTAATCGATTTAATGAAGCAGCCCCCTATGCATTAATCTTGATTGTGATTGCAGCGATTCCAACCTTTATTTTAAGCAGGCCAGATAGATCAGATCGAGGCAGTATCAACTCTGGGTTAGGGAATTAATCATGACATCAGTTGAAATTAAGAATCTCGATGTCGAATTGGGTAAGCGAAAGATCCTAGATAACCTCTCATTTAATTTAGGTGCAGGCCAAATTGCCGCCTTACTAGGACCTTCTGGTTGTGGCAAAACCACCTTGCTTAGGGCAATTGCTGGCTTAATCCAACCAAGTGCTGGAACCATTAGATTTGATAAGCAATTAGTCTCACTCTCATCTTTGGTATTGCCAGCTCACAAACGAAAGATTGGTTATGTGCCGCAGGAGGGAGCGTTGTTCCCACACCTTAATGTGGCAGAAAATATTGCATTTGGAATTGATCGCTCATCCCTTACAAAGGTGCAGATCAAGCAGGTGGTTAAGCAGATGTTAACTCTTACCAACCTAACTGGCTTAGAAAGCCGGATGCCAAATCAATTATCTGGTGGTCAGCAAACCCGAGTGGCACTTGCTAGAGCACTTGCCGTAAAGCCAGCCATTATTTTGTTAGATGAACCATTCTCCGCGCTTGATGCCCAACTTCGGATTGAGTTGCGAGCAGATGTAATAAAACTTTTACGCAGCCAAAACACCACTGCAATCTTGGTAACTCATGATCGAGAAGAGGCTTTGGTATCAGCTGATTTGGTGGCGTTAATGCAACTAGGAAGAATAATTCAACAAGGCTCACCAGAGCAGGTTTACACCTCACCACTTTCGGCAAACACTGCGATGAGTACGGGGGATGCCTTAGTTTTAGCAGCTAGCAAATTAAGTGATGGCAGAACTGATTACATTTTTAATCCAATCACTTCACTTGCTCAAGTAATG
The DNA here is from genome assembly GCA_009704285.1 of Actinomycetota bacterium. The sequence goes on along the minus strand of WLEM01000060.1, from coordinate 2,495 downwards.
GAAGTAGGTCAGGTAGTAATTCGGCCAGAGGAGATAAAGATTTCTCATGATTTAGCCTTCGGCAAGATTTCAGGTCAGATAACTAAAATTGATTACTACGGCCATGATGCGATGATCGCGGTGAAGGTAAATGATCAGGTGCTACAGGTGAGAATTCCAGGGCCGCTTGATTTTGCAGTTGGTCAACAGGTTGGGCTAGATCACCAGGGGCCGCTTCGTTTCTTTGCCACCATTTAAAAAGTTTTAAGTAACCTTAAAGTTATCTAATTACTTCCTGAAGTGGGTCCAGGATCTTCAGTACCGCTGGCCGGGTAGCTAAAATCTATCAACTATTGAAATGCCCAATATTTGTAACTAGACTTTTAGGCAACTGTTTAAAGCAACTAATGCCAAGGAGTGAAATTGAAAACGCTGCAAAACTTTGTTAATGGCAAAAAGGTAAGTGCAACCTCAGAGAAGGTTCAGGATTTAATCAACCCAGCAACTGGTGAGGTATTTGCAAAGGCGCCAGTATCTAACGCCGCAGATGTTGATAAGGCGATGAAGGCAGCAGCATCAGCTTTTGAGATTTGGAAAGAGTCCACGCCAGGTGAGCGACAGAAGGCAATAAATAAAATTGCAGATGCAATTGAGGCTAGAAGTGAAGAGTTAATTGGAATTGAATCAGAAAATACCGGTAAGCCAATTGCGGTAACTCGAGCAGAGGAAATTGGTCCGATGCTTGATCAGATTAGATTTTTTGCTGGAGCTGCTCGAAATTTAGAGGGCAAGTCTGCTGCTGAGTACTTTAAGGGACACACATCTTTTATTCGCCGTGAACCAATTGGAGTTTGTGCGCAGGTGACTCCATGGAATTACCCAATGATGATGGCGGTTTGGAAGTGGGCACCAGCAATTGCTGCCGGAAATACTGTTGTGTTAAAACCAAGTGATACCACGCCAGTCTCCACACTTTGGATGGCGGAGTTAATGCAGGAGTTTTTGCCAGAGGGTGTAATAAATGTTGTAGTTGGAGATCGTGATACTGGTCGGGCATTGGTAGAGCATGAGATTCCACAGATGGTTTCAATTACTGGTTCAGTGCGAGCCGGTATGGAGGTAGCAGGTAGTGCTGCTAAAGATTTAAAGAAGTTACACCTTGAATTAGGTGGCAAGGCACCAGTTGTGATCTTTGATGATGCTAATTTGCAAGCAGCATGTGAATGGATTGCAGTTGCTGGCTACTTTAATGCTGGTCAAGATTGCACAGCAGCAACAAGAGTTTTAGTTGAGGCAAGTGCTTATGATGATGTGGTGGCACTGCTTTCTGAGCAGGCAAAAAATGTTATTAAGGTTGGAATGCCAAATGAGGATGTTTTAGTTGGTCCAGTTAATAATGCAAACCAATTAGCCAGAGTGCAAGGCTTTTTGGATCGAGTTCCATCCCATGCCAGAGTCACCGCTGGTGGTACTGCAATTAAGGGCCCTGGATACTTCTGGAATCCAACTGTGGTGGCAGATCTAAAGCAAGATGATGAGATGATTCAAAATGAGATCTTTGCACCAGTTATCACTGTGCAAAAGTTTAAGGATGAGGCAGAGGCTGTTCGTTATGCCAATGGAGTGAAGTATGGATTGGCCTCAAGTGTTTGGACTAAGGATCATGGCCGAGCAATGCGGATGGCTAAGGCCTTTGACTTTGGTTGCGTGTGGATCAATACCCATATTCCAATGGTGGCGGAGATGCCACACGGCGGATTTAAGCACTCCGGCACCGGTAAGGACCTGTCTGCTTATGGATTTGAGGAGTACACCCGCATCAAACACGTGATGACAAACCTCAACGCCTGATAGATTTCCCCACAATCCCCAGCAAAGCAGAGTGTTCCTTCTAGATAAATAAGAAAGAGAATCAATGAAGAAAGAAATTAACTCCCTCTCACCTGAAGCTCGCGCGATTATCCGCGCCCAGGTATCCCGCCGCTCAGTACTTGCTGGTGTTGGCGCTGTTTCAGCAGCTGGATTATTAGCAGCATGTGGCACTGGTTCATCTACTGGCGCAGCTGCAGTTGTTGATGTTAGCGATACTGAAAAAATTGTACGTTGGGCAAACTGGCCACTTTATTTAGATTTCAATGAGGATACAAAGGTTTATCCAACCTTGGCTGCCTTTGAAAGCCAAAGCGGTTTAAAGGTTACATATGAAGAGGCAATTGATGACAACAACACCTTCTACGGCAAGGTGCAGGGTCAACTTTCTATTGGATCAGATATTGGTTATGACATTGTCACACCAACTGATTGGATGGCAGCACGATTTATTGAGCAGGGATATGCACAAAAATTAGATGCAGCAAATGTGCCAAATAAATCAAATATTCGTGCAGTGTTAGCAGATGTTGGTTATGACCGAGGTCGTGAGTACTCACTAACCTGGCAATCAGGTTTTGCTGGCTTTGGCTGGAACACTCAAAAACTTCCTAAGGGTGTTCGCACTATGGATCAATTATTTGCAC
>WLEM01000006.1 GCA_009704285.1 Actinomycetota bacterium | reverse complement strand
TTGAGGTAGTTACCCCAGAGAAGCGGGTGTGGAGTGGTGAGGCAAAGATGGTTACTGCCCGCACACTTGAAGGAGATCTTGGTGTTTTGCCAGGACACGCACCACTTCTTGGGGTACTTGCCGATGGCACCGTCTCAATTAAATCTACTGATGGTTCGGTAAATGATTTTGTTATTAATGGTGGTTTTATTTCAGTTTCAAATGATCGAGTTTCAATCTTGGGTGAGGCACAGGTAGTAACAAATTAGTTTTAGCGGTGCTCAGTTTCAATAATTCTTACCGTTTTTGAACGACCTCGCACGACTAATGAATGTGAAATCGCACCAAATGCTGTGTGGCGAACACCTCTTAACAACTCACCATCTGTAATTCCAGTTGCGGAGAAGAAAACATCATCTGAGGCAACTAAATCATTGGTTGAGTAAATCTTAGATAGATCATGCCCGGCATCCTGTGCAGATGCTTTCTCGCTATCACTTTGTGGCATCAACTGTCCTTGAATCACACCCCCTAAAGCTCGCATAGCTGCAGCAGTTACAACTCCTTCCGGTGTGCCACCAATACCCATCAAAATATCTATTCCAGTTCCAATTCGCGCTGTTTCAATTGCAGCCGCTACATCACCATCTCGAATTAATCTAATTCGCGCACCTGCAGCACGTAACTCCTTAAGTAACTGAGCATGTCTTGGTCTATCCAAAACGATTACCGTAATGTCAGAGACATCTACACCTTTTGCTTTTGCAACTCTGCGCACATTTTCACCAGCAGGAGCGGTGATATCAATTACCGACGCAGCTTCAGGGCCGGTAACAATTTTGTTCATGTAAAAAGCACCCTTTGGATCAAACATCGTGCCACGAGGTGCTAACGCAATAACACTTACCGCACCATTTAAACCATTTGAGGTAAGAGTGGTGCCATCAATTGGGTCAACTGCAACATCACATACTGGTCCACTGCCATTACCAACCTCTTCACCATTATGAAGCATCGGTGCATTATCTTTTTCACCCTCACCAATAACTATTACACCTGACATATCAACGGTGTTAATCATCTTGCGCATTGCTGCAACCGCTGCACCATCGGCAGCATCTTTATCGCCTCTGCCAACCCAAGTAGAGGCTGCTAAGGCTGCGGTTTCAGTAACTCTCACTAATTCAAGAGCAAGGTTGCGATCTGGAAAATTAAATTCTGCTGACATCTGCACCTAACGATTGTAGTTGAGTAGGAAAATCTGGATACCCTCGATCGATATGAAAGGCATCCTCAATAATAGTAACGCCATCGCTTACGAGAGCTGCCAAAACTAAGCCAGCTCCTGCTCGAATATCAGTTGCGGCAACTGGTGCTGCGGATAATTGATTAATACCAGTAATTGCTGCGTGGTGACCATCAACTTGAATCTTGGCTCCTAGTCGTAGCAATTCATTTACAAACATAAATCTGCCTTCAAATACATTTTCCGTAACAATAGATGTGCCATCTGCAATTGAGTTCAAAGTGATCACCATCGGCTGCAAATCAGTTGGAAAACCTGGATAGGGAAGAGTTGCAACATCAACTGCAGTAGGTCTTTTATCCATTTTTACTCTGAAACCATTTTTAGTAGTGGTAACAACAGCGCCAGCCTCAACTAATTTATCCAGGGGCAGCTCTAAGTGATCAGCTCTACCATTTTCAATTGTGATATCTCCCTGAGTCATGGCAGCAGCAAATGCCCAAGTACCAGAAACAATTCGATCAGCCAAGGTTGCATGATTTGTTGGCGTTAACTTCTTAACACCTTCAATTGTGATTGTGTGAGAGCCAAGTCCAGAAATTTTTGCGCCCATCGCAATTAAAAACTCACCAAGATCTACTACATCAGGCTCTCGGGCGGCGTTATCAATTACCGTCTTACCATTTGCCAAGGTGGCAGCGGTCATAATATTTTCAGTTGCGCCAACACTTGGAAATTCAAGAGTGATATGCGCACCAGTTAATCCATTACTTGCCTTAGCAATAACAAAGCCATGTTCGGAGGTTACTTGCGCACCCATCTCAGTTAAACCATTTATGTGAAAATCCAGACCGCGACTTCCAATCGCATCCCCACCAGGAAGTGCTACCTCAGCTATTAACTCTCTGGCAATTAGCGGACCTAGTACATTTATAGAGGCTCGCATCTTTCTAACCATGTCGTAGTCAGCACGGTGGCCTAATTTTTGTGGCACATCAATTACAACTTGGCTTAATTGATGGTTAACTTCAACTGAGCAACCTAATCTAGTTAACAACTCCGCCATATACTCAACATCTGCAATCTCTGGCAGATTTGTGATTGTTGATTTACCAGGTGCTAATAATGTGGCTGCCATTAACTTAAGAGCTGAGTTTTTTGCTCCAGAAACGCGAACTGTGCCGACTAATCTGGCACCCCCAACTACCCGCAGCCGTTCCATAATTCCCCATTGTAATTGCTTAAGGTAGGGTGCACTCATGGTCAACCTAACCCGTATTTACACAAAAACTGGCGATGACGGCACAACCTCACTTGGGGATATGAGCCGAACCTCAAAAAATGATCCCAGGCTTGAGGCATATGCCACCGTGGATGAAGCGAACTCATCAATTGGAGTTGTGTTGGCAATGGGAGATATCAAGGATGCTGATATCCAAAAGTTGCTAGTTCGAATTCAAAATGATTTATTTGATGTTGGTGCAGATCTTTGTACTCCAGTAGTTGATAATCCAGCTTCTGAGCCGCTTAGAGTTTTAGATTCACAAATTGAATATCTTGAACAACAAATTGATAAATACAACGAGAGTCTGCAACCTCTTAGATCCTTTGTACTACCTTCAGGAACACCAGCTGCTGCACTTATGCATGTTGCAAGAACCGTAACTCGAAGGGCGGAGCGAACAACTTGGCATGCAATTCACGCATTTGGTGGTGGTGTAAATCCAATTACTGCTAAGTATTTAAATCGTCTTTCCGACCTATTGTTTGTGCTAGCCAGATACGTCAATAAAGATATGGGCGATCAACTTTGGGTACCAGGAGCAAATCGCTAAGAGTTTAAAGTTGCCTTTGCAATCTTTAAGTCTTTCTCAAAAACCAATATTTTTGGACCATTTTTCGTTTGAGACAAAGTAGCTTTAATGCCAACCGATAACAGTTTTTGCCGAAGCATCTCACCCTCAATATGATTTTTAGGAGAGTGGGCAACTCTAAGTAGCCCGTACTCATCCTCATTACCAATTCTTTTTTCCCGCTCGATCACCGACTTATTACCTGAAAATGCCCATTTTAAAATCACAATCATTACTGCAACAACTAGAAAGCCAGAGAGTGAAATTAAGAAGAGGCTGTTGTTTATACCACCGAGCACTTTTTATCCTTTGCGGCAACTAACGAAGTGGAGTGTAAATATTTGCAGGAATTTTCTCATTGGTACCAGATTTATGACAAATAGCTGAGATTCCTCCAACTACAACGCCAGTTCTTGGTGGTCCCTGTAATTGCTCTCCAGTACTTGGGTCTGTAGCAGAAGGCCCGTATAGTGGCTCATCACTTAACAAAATTATATTTGCATAAGTTTTTGGCGATAGCGGACCATAAAGAGTTCGTAGTTTTCCGAGTACAATTTTTTTACCTGCATCAGCTGGGTCTGGTCCATAAACAGTAGATTTTATCTCCCACCATTCACATCGATAATCCGCTGCAACAATCACTGCACCACATGCATATGATTCACACTTTTTGACTAACTCCCTCAACCCAGCTTTAGCTGAAACCAATCCAAGCAGCTCTTTACTTGTTGGAATCTTTGCGTAAATGCCTTTATTTGAAGTGAATTTAACTGGTGGCCAAACTGGTGATGGTGATGGAATCGGCGTAGCAGTCTTCTTTACCTTCTTTTTTACCGGCTTCTTACTTGGTTTTTTACTCGGTTTTTTACTAGTTGAAGCGTTAGTTGCTTTTGGTGAGGCAGTTTTTGAGGCTACTGGTTGTGTACTGCTCTTACTACTCGCTTTTGGTGAAGGAGTAGCAGCGTATGAAGAGGAGGCAAAGAGTGCAATTGATGTAAAGAGTGCAATTATTAATTTGATCTTCATTCTCTACTCCACTTAAATTTCTTTATCGCAAAGATTAAACCAAGAACTAGCCAGATCAATAAAACTACTGCAGTTTTTTCTAATTCCCAAGTACCTGCCACCTCTTGGGTTGCAAAATCATCAGGTAAAAACACTGAACGCATTCCTTGAGTTAACCATTTCAATGGAAATATAGCCGCAAGTTGCTGCATAAAGGATGGCAGTGAAGTAAAGACAAAAAATACGCCACTGAAAAATTGCAGAATAATCACTATTGGTGAGACAACTGCTGAGGCTCCACGACCACTTTTCGGCACTACCGAGAAAGCTATTCCTAATACAGTTGAGCAGGCACTTCCTAATAGAACTAGCCAGGTGAAGTTCCACCAAAGCATTGGATCAGATGGCAGATTTAAATCAAAGACGATAGCGCCAAAAAACAGAAGTAGCGCGGTTTGAATAATCATTAAGAATGTCACCAACAAGGCCTTGCCAATGAAGTAAGAGGAAACTGACATTGGCGTGCCACGTAATCGCTTTAATGTTCCATCATCTCGCTCCATCGGAATTGTTATTGCCAACTGTTGAAAACCGGTGTTGACCAAACCAGATGCGATCATGCCGGCAACAAAATACTGACTAAATGTGACACCTGGTGCAATAGTGTCTTTAAATACTGTGCCAAAGATAAATAACAAAATAACTGGAAAAAATAATGTAAAAACTACCGACTCGCGCTGGCGCATAAACTGCTTAAGTTCAATTCTGCTGCGCAATCCACCAATTCGAAGGATTTCAAGAAGATTATTCATCGAAGCTCGCCAATCATCTTTAAATAAATCTCCTCTAAATTTGGTCTTGATACCTCTAGCTCTGGCACTGATCCACCAAACCGCTGACTGAGTTTAAGCACCTCAGTGGTTGGATCCTTTGTGTGAATTTGATTCGTTACCCCGTTTTCAAGCCAGGTCACCTTTGCTGGTGCATTGTTTCGACCACCCAATGTTTGCGGTGTTGCGATTTCAATAATTTTTCCATTGTTTATTACTCCTACTCGGTCCGCTAAAGCTTGAGCCTCATCTAAGTAATGAGTAGTTAGCAAAATAGTTTTACCCTCTGCTTTTAAGGTTCTAATCAGATCCCAAAAAGATCTTCTAGCCTCTGGATCAAATCCAGTTGTTGGTTCATCTAGAAATAGCAATTGCGGAGATCCAATAATTCCAAGTGCGACATCTAATCTACGGCGCTGACCACCTGAGAGCTCCCGAGCTTTTGCATCTATTTTTTCTCGAAGCCCTACCTCATCAATTACCTGGTCGACATTTCTTGGGTTGTCATAATAATTTGCATAGTGAGAAATAGTTTCAAAGACTGAAAGATCAGCTGCATCAGAGGTGGATTGCAAGACAATTCCAATTTGATTACGCCATTTTTGTCCGGCACTTCCCTTAGTAGCAGGGTTAAAGCCCAATACCTTTACCTGTCCTGCGGTTGCAGTTCGATACCCTTCAAGAATTTCCACAGTTGTGGTCTTACCAGCACCATTAGGTCCCAGTAATGCAAAAATTTCACCACTTTCAACAGTTAGATCTATGCCATCGACCGCAGTTTTTGCACCATACCTTTTAACCAGTCCTTGGACCTGAATTGCTGCGGTGCTGCTCATACCGACATCTTGCCTTAATTGGTAACAAATACTTAATTTATTCGGGAGAATAATCCTGTGAGTCCACGTAAAACAAAGCCAAAGCGTAAGGGCAGGGGAGATATTACCCACGATGAAGAGCGGGAATTAGCTACATCTAATGAATCAATTGAAGAGCATGATGATGGAATTTATGTGGTTCGAAAAATTAGTGGCTCATCATCTAACAAGCCATATCGATGTCCAGGATGTGATCAGGTAATTCCAATGGCAACACCTCATACCGTAGCTTGGTTAGAGCATGATCAATCTGGGCGAAGGCACTGGCACAATATTTGTTGGAGCAAACGAAATCTAAGAAAACCAAAGGTAGAAAGAACTAGGAACGCTCCTAGATACTGAGAAATCTAAGCAGGAAATATTAGTATTTTGAAATTTCTAGTTATAGTTCTCAAATGAGCAAAACATTCACAGCGGTAAATCCAGCAACTGGCCAAGCGGTCGGAGGGCCAATTGCCGAGAACAACTTTGAAGAGGTTTCAGCTGCGATTGCTGCAGCACATAAGGTAAAGGAAAAATTCGCGGCCACAACGCCAACTCAACGAGCTGCGCTTTTAAATGCCATTGCTGATTCAATTGAATCTCAAAAGGAGAAACTTGCTGATATTTCAAATCAGGAGACAGCGCTACCAATAGCTCGAGTTACAGGTGAGGTAATGCGTACCGTTATTCAAATCCGAGCCTTTGCTGAATTAGTAAAAACTGGTGGCCACCTTTTACCAATTATTGATCTTGCAGATCCAAATTTTCTACCGGTAGCAAGACCTGATCTTCGCAAGTCCCAGCAACCATTGGGTGTAGTTTCTATTTTTGCAGCCTCAAATTTTCCACTTGCATTCTCAGTCGCTGGCGGAGATTCTGCATCAGCACTGGCGGCTGGGTGTCCGGTAGTAGTTAAGGCGCATCCATCACATCCAAATACCTGTGAGATGGTTTATCAGGCAGTAGTCAAAGCAATTACTGAACAAGGTTTACCAAAAGAGATATTTACATTAGTACAAGGAGTAAATCCAGAGATTACGCACTGGCTAGCTAAAGCACCAGAGGTTACGGCAATCGGTTTTACTGGATCTGGCATGGTTGGAAAGTTGTTAATTAAGTTAGCTCAAGAAAGAGAAGTTCCTATTCCAGTTTATGCTGAAATGGGCTCATTAAACCCAGTTTTCTTTACCCCAGCAGTGTTAGAGGAAAAGTCAGAGGAGTTGGCGAAGGCTGCAATGGATTCAGCTCTCCTTGGATCTGGTCAGTTTTGTACCAAACCAGGAATTATGGTTGTGCCAAATGATGGTGCTGGAGATAAATTCATTGCAAGTGTGCAAAGTTATACTGCAGATCAAAAAGTTGGGCCGCTACTAAATAAAGGAATTGCAACCAGATTTATTGATGCAATTTCTTCAATCAGTAAAGCTAAGGGAGTTAAGATCTTAACTGGCACTACTAATCCTGATGGATTTGGCGTGACGCCAACAATTTTTGTAGTGGACTGGGCTGATGTTAAAAATCATGATGACTTGCTGGAGGAGCACTTTGGCCCAACCTCAGTAATCATTAGAGCCCCATTTGATCAATACTTATCGATCGCAAAGAGTATGAGTGGCCAATTAGCCTCAGCTCTACATGCAACTGCTGCAGATAATGTTAAGGATTTAGTAGCCGCACTAACTCAAAAAGCTGGACGGTTGATTTGGAATGGATTTCCAACCTCTGTCTCAGTTACCGCCGCCCAAAATCATGGCGGCCAGTGGCCAGCCTCATCTTCGCACACCACATCGGTGGGCTTAGATTCGCTATTTCGATTTGTTAGACCAGTGGTGTATCAAAGCTTTCCAGATAACCAGCTGCCAGCAGAGTTACAAAACTCTAACCCGTATGGAATTGAGCGAGTAGTTAATGGAGTTAGAAGCAATAAGGCGATTAGTTAATTACTTGTAATTAACTACCTTATTTTTAATACTTCCGATTCCTTCAATTGTAGTAACAATACTTTCGCCACCCTTTAGGTACTTCTCTGGCTTAAAGCCCATACCAACACCCTCTGGTGTTCCAGTGTTAATAACATCCCCAGCCTTTAACTCCATGAATTGAGAGATGTACCAAACGCAATGATTTATTCCAAAGATCAAATCATTTGTTCTGGAGTTTTGTCTTACCTCGCCATCAATGGTGCAAGAAAGTGATAAATTATTTGGATCTAAGTTTTTGCTTTTCAACTCATCAGCGGTAACAATCCATGGACCCATTGGATTAAAGGATGGAAAGGATTTTCCCTTCACCCATTGACCACTACGTTCTACCTGCCAGTGTCGCTCTGACACATCTTGTGAGATTGTGTAACCTAAAATGTATTCAGCAGCATCTTCTGGTGATTTCAAATAAAGTGCATTTTTACCAATTACAACACATAGCTCAACCTCGTAATCAGTTTTAGTTGAGTTTGGCGGCACCACAACATCATCATTTGGTCCAATTACAGTATCTGGAGCCTTCATAAATATCACCGGCTCAGGCGGAGGAGTCATGCCAGACTCAACTGCATGTTTTGCATAATTTAAACCCACACAGATAACTTTTGTTGGTCTTGCAACTGGAGAGCCAATTCGAAAATCAGAAATCGAAACCTTTTTACGATTTGTTAGATCAGTCTTTGCTAACTTGGCGATCGCGCCATTTTCTAATTCAACTCTATTAAAATCTGCGACCAGATCATCAACAAATACCGCCTCAGTATCAGAGATCAAAACGGCAGGCTTCTCCTGGTTTAACTGACCTAAGCGGGCGATTCTCATGATTCTCACATTTCTATTGAGGTGAAGTTTTCTTGCTAATGAACTAGAATACGAAAACCTTAACATAGGAAATTTCTCATTATTTGAGAGTTCGACAAGATTTGAAAGGTAAGTGTGAGCGAAGAGAAGTTTGAACGCCGCAGCCAGTATTGGTTTGGACTTAAAGATAAGGGTGGATATATCCACCGAGAGAGACTTCGTAACCAAGGTTACGCCCCAGATGTTTTTGATGGCAGGCCGGTAATTGGAATTGCAAACACATGGTCAGAGTTAAATCCATGTAATGGATCTTTAAATGATGTTGCCGAAGCGGTAAAGCGCGGTGTCTGGGAAGCTGGTGGTTTTCCACTTGAGTTTCCAGCAATGTCACTAAGTGAATCACTACAACGACCAACAACTAGTTTGTATCGCAACATGTTGGCAATGGAAGTGGAGGAGTTAATTCGCTCCCATCCATTAGATGGTGTGGTTTTGCTTGGAAACTGCGATAAAACTCCGCCGGGATTGTTAATGGGAGCAGCAAGTGTGGATCTACCAACCTTGATGATTACTGGTGGCCCAATGCTTAATGGTCGCTATCAAGGGCAGGCAGTTGGTTCTGGAACATTGGTTTGGAAATATAGCGAGCAGGTTAGAAGTGGAAAGATTTCCTTCGAAGAGTTTATGGCGATGGAATCATGCTCTGCCAGAAGCCAAGGTTCATGTATGACAATGGGAACCGCCTCTACCATGGCTTGTGTAACTGAAGCGTTAGGTGTTCAACTACCAGGAGCTGCTGCAATTCCAGCTGTTGACTCTCGCAAATTTACATTAGCCCATCTGTCTGGCCGTCGAATTGTGAAGATGGTTGAAGAGGATCTAAAGCTTTCCAAGATCTTAACTAGACAATCATTTGAAAATGCGATCAAGATTTTGGCTGCAATTGGTGGATCAACCAATGCGGTTGTGCACTTGTTAGCGATTGCGGGTCGTGTTGGAGTTCCTTTGAATCTAGATGATTTTGATAAGTTAGGTAAAGAGGTTCCGGTAATTGCAAATATGATGCCAAGTGGGCAGTTCTTAATGGAAGAATTTTTCGATGCCGGTGGTGTACCAACAGTTATGAAAGAGTTGGGTAATTTAATTCATACCGACCACATAACAGTGACTGGAAAAACTGTTAAAGAAAATATTGAAGGTGCCGAGAATTGGAATAAAGAGGTAATTACACCAACTGCTAAACCATTCCAAGCCGCCGGTGCTGGAATCGCAGTGCTTAGAGGTTCTCTTGCACCAGATGGGGCAATTATTAAAGTATCAGCTGCTTCACCGAAATTACTAACTCATAAAGGAAAAGCTTTAGTATTTAAAGAAATTGAGGAATACCTTAAGGTTGCAGATGATCCAAATCTGCCAGTGACTGCAGATACTATTTTAGTTTTACAAAACTCAGGTCCAAAGGGTTACCCAGGTTTTCCAGAGGTCGGAAATTTGCCAATGCCAAAGAAAATGCTTGATCAGGGTGTGACCGATATGGTGCGAATCTCCGATGCCAGAATGAGTGGAACTGCTTACGGCACCGTTGTCTTACATGTTTCACCAGAGTCAACCGTTGGAGGTCCATTGGCCTTTGTACAAGATGGCGACGAGATTGAATTAGATGTTCCAAATCGTAAGTTGAATTTACTTATCTCACCTGAGGAGTTAGCAAAGCGTAAAGCTGCATGGGTACCACCAAAACCTAAGGCAGATCGCGGCTGGAGCAAGATGTATATCGAGCATGTACAACAAGCCCACCTTGGCGCAGATCTTGATTTCTTAGTCGGTGGCAGCGGTGACTACGTGCCACGTCACTCCCATTAATTAAAGGGATTGATAAATCTAGTCTCTTCAGTTGCTTCAAACTCTAACAATCTATTCCACTTTGCATTTCGTTCAGAGCCATGAGTTGAGCCAACCTTTATTTGCCCAGCACTCCAACCCGTTGCTAAATCAGCTAACCAAGAATCTTCGTTTTCACCAGATCTGGCTGAAACTACAGTATTAAAGTTATTTGCCCTAGCCTGCTTAAGCACATTCAAAGTTGAGGTTACTAAGCCATTTTGATTAGGTTTAATCAAGATTGCATTAGCGCTCTTGTTTGCAATCGCCTTGTCCAATCGCTGCAAATTTGTGGTCAATAAATCATCACCTAGTAATTGCAGTTTAGCTGGTGCAATCTCCATGAATTGTTGCCAACTACTCCAATCATCTTCAGCAAATGGATCCTCGATTGAAATAATTGGCTGATTACCTGTCAATTGACTTATGTACTTTACAAACTCAGTAGGAGAGTAACTCTTACCAATCGTTGCTAGATTGTATTTTTCACCATCATAAAATTGAGTAGCTGCAACATCTAACGCAAGGCTTACTTGATTGCCAACCTGTAAGCCAACCTTTTCAATTGCGCCAATTACAAACTCACAAGCTTTTTCAATAGAGGAGAAGGTAAGTGATAAACCACCCTCATCTGCAATTAAATTTGTTACCTGTCCAGATTCTTTACCCATTACCGCTGCCATCTCACGCACAGCCACAATCCAAGATAAGGCTTGGGTGAAAGTTTTTGCGCCAGTTGGGATGATCAAAATATCTTGTATATCCATACTGCGGTTTGCATGAGCCCCGCCCGACAAAATATTTACCATCGGCATTGGAATTAGTAATGGAGCATCTGCTGCAAAGTATCTAGCTAAAGATTTATTCTGGGAGTGGGCAGTTGCAAGGCTGGCAGAGAGTGAAACAGCCAAAGTGGCATTGGCGCCTAACGCTGAGTGATCTGTTGATGGATCTAAATCAATAAGTTGTGAATCAACTAAATTTAAATCTATCTGCTCCTCAACTAATCTAGGAGCGATCTTCTCATTTATATTTGCCACTGCTTGCTGCACTGATAGTCCTGAATAAAACTTATCTGAGTACTTATTGCCGGCATCTCGCAACTCTTTAGCCTCATGTTTGCCTGTTGATGCCCCTGATGGAACTCGAGCGGTATGAACCGAGCCATCTGTTAATGTGATTGCAGCTGCAACTGTTGGCCGGCCTCTAGAGTCTAAAACTTGATAGCCAATAACCTTACTAATTTTCACTTTGCACTCATCTCAAATAACTCAGTAACTGAAAGATTACCGTTATTTGCCAAAATAGCTTTGGTAAAGGTTTGAAGCTTGTGTTGGGCACTAGCAGAAAGGTAATTAACGGGTGATTTACCCTCAACGCGAGCAAGTGCAATTAAAGCTGCATGTCTAGTAAAGGTAGGTGAGATACGCCTTACTCCTTGATACTCCTCTACAAATGAAATAGCGGTGTTGGCAAGTAATTTTGCATGTAATCGATCATCGGTTCTAAAGAACTTGCAAAGTAGGTGAGCTATTAGGAAGGCTAAATCAAATACTGGATTTCCAACATGGGTAACCTCAAAATCAAGAATGTAAACATCATCATTGGTGGCAACCATAATATTTTTAGGGGAGAAATCACCATGCACAACCGTAGTCTTATCACCCTCTAATTCATTAATTAACTTACGAATTGAAACCTCAATCTGTGGATTCTTAGCTGCTACAAATCTATAAAAAGGATCAATTCTTAACTGTTCAAATAATGAGTCCTCCATAAACTTTATTTTCACTTCAGCATTCTTCTCACCGTAGTTATGCCATGAAGCTAAGGTTGCGCCAAGTTTTAATCCAATATCTGGATTTATTACCCCAGCTAATAAATCTGATTTCCATACTGTGCTACCTACGGGAACTCGCTCAAGGACAAGGATAAAACGCTCTGGATCTAGAAAAACTAACTTAGGTACCTGGGTTGGAGATAGCCGGTTAAATAACTCAATTGCATCAGCCTCCACAATTGCTCGGCGCTGGTCTGCCACCCACTTTTCACTAACTGCTAATTCAGCTAATGCTTGTTTTAAGACTAATTTTTGGGAGGCGGTGGTAATCGCTAATACAACATTGGAAACTCCACCAGTTAAAACCTCAACCTGTGGGTTATCCTCATTTTTAATTACATTTTTACTAATTAGATACTCAACTACCGTATCTTGATTTAGTAACTCAACGCTCACCTTCTGTAACCCTTACAGAACTCGGGCGATAGTAAAGCCATAATCAACAAATAAAGATTGACCAGAGATTGCAGTGTTATCTTCACATCCCAATAGATAAGCAGCATTTGCCACATCCTGCGGCACAATCATTTTGTGTCCAGGAGTTTGACTCTGCACATTCTCTATCTG
>WLEM01000059.1 GCA_009704285.1 Actinomycetota bacterium | reverse complement strand
TGGTCCGCCTGCTAACAATTAATGGAAATTACACTCCTCTTATCATCTCTTGCCTTATTTATGGTGGTCTTAAACTCCTTGACTATCCGAGTGATTAAAGATGTGCCGGTGCAAATTTCACACAGTGTTTCTGTTTTAATCCCAATGCGCAATGAAGAGGAAAACATTAGAGATTGTCTGGCCTCTGTCACTAACCAGCAAGGGCTTGGAAATTATGAAATTCTTGTTCTCGATGCCAACTCAGTTGATAAAACAGCTGACAAGGTAAGAGAGTTTTCCCAGGTGAGGTTAATCTCTGGCTCCAATCCCCCAGAAAAGTGGCTTGGCAAATTGTGGGCATGTCAACAGTTATTTGAGGAAAGTCGGCATGACTACCTGGTTTTCTTAGATGCCGATGTTAGATTAAATAAAAATGCCATTGCCAGTTCAATCTCAAAGATGCAAGATTGGGATTTTATATCACCATATCCTAGGCAGTTAACAGTTGGATTTATTCAGAAGATTTTTCAGCCACTTCTTCAGTGGTCTTGGTTAGCTTCTGTGCCATTATTTATTGCGCAGAGATTCTCCATTAAATCTATGGCAGTTGCCAATGGTCAATTTCTAATTGTTAAAAGAGATGCCTACTTAAAAACAGGTGGGCATGCATCTGTTAAAACTGAAGTTTTAGATGATCTTATGCTGGCTCGTCAATTATTAGATAAGGGCTTTAAAGGAGGAGTAGCTGAAGCCAGCCAAGTTGCTAACTGTCATATGTACAAAGGTGCGAAAGATCTGTTCAAGGGTTACCAGAAATCTCTATGGAAAGCTTTCGGTTCTTTTTTTGGCAGCATCATTGCCATCTTGCTACTAGTTGTAACTGGATTGATTCCTTTGGCTACTGCAGTTGCTGGTTCAAATCTTGGCTTACTTGCATTCCTATTTATTTTCTTAAGCCGAGTTATTTCCTCACTTAGAACGGGTTCCTTACCTAACACTGCAATCTTGCATCCAGTTTCAATAGTTGTTCTAATTGGTTTAATGATTTATTCCTGGTTTGGCCGAATGACCAAAACATTAACCTGGCGCGATAGATCGCTAATTTAAATGGCACAGATTTCAGTTATTGGCGCAGGTATTGGTGGCATGAGCGCTGCTGCTCGTTTAGCACGTCAAGGCCATGATGTAACTATTTATGAAAACAGCGATCGCTCTGGCGGTAAATGTAGAACTGAGTGGTTTGGTGATTATGGCTTTGATACTGGCCCATCACTTTTAACACTACCTGCAGTTTATCGAGATCTTTTCATTAAGACCGGAAAGCGCTTGGAGCACATCTTGGAGTTAACTCCAGTTGATCCAGCATTTAGTTACCACTTCCATGATGGCAAGTCAGTTACTTTTCCGAACTTATCTAATCCAAAAACATACCTAGAGATAGAAAAATCATTTGGCAGCACTGCAAGTCAAGGCTGGAAGAAAATCATTACTCGGTCAGAGAAGATGTGGGAAGCCTCTCGGGAATCCTTTGTTGAGACTGAGTTAAAATCAATTTGGCCATTGCTCAAGCGAAAGAATCTGATCAGGCAGATCGGAGAGATTGCTCCATTCACATCACTTCGAAGGTTAAGTGAAAAATTAGATTTAGATCCTCATCTGAAGATGATTATTGATCGATATGCAACCTACACAGGGAGTGATCCAAGGCGTGCACCAGCAGTCTTATTAACTATCGCATTTGTTGAGAGCACATTTGGTGCCTGGCACATTAAAGGTGGAATTGGTCAACTATCTGTGGCTATTGAGCAACGATGTCGTGATTTGGGAGTCAAATTTGAATTCAATACTTTGGTATCGAAGATATTGACCAATGGGAATTTGGTTACAGGTATAGAGATAGCTGGTGGCAAGCAAATCACCTCTGACATTGTCGTTGCAAATTCAGATGCTGAGTATGTCTACAACAAGTTACTAGATAAGAAAGTTTCAAATGCCAAGGGCGAACGTAGAAAATTGAAGGTTGCAACAAAATCTCTTGCTGGATTCTCACTATTACTGGGTTTAGATAACTCTAAGGGTGATTCAGTTGTGCTAGATCACCACAATGTTTATTTCCCTAAAGATTATGACGCTGAGTTTGATCAAATTTTTACCCAGAAAGTTCCAGTTAGTGATCCAACAATTTATCTTTGTGCACCGAAAGATGAATCGATGGTCAAATCTGCAGGTAAGGAATCATGGTTTGTATTGGTAAACGCCCCACGCCATGAACCTGAAACCGGCTGGGATTGGAATCATGGTGGTGATGAATACGCAAAGATGATTATTAAAAAAATGGATTCTTTGGGTTTAAATGTTTCAAGCAGATTAGATTTTATGAATTACCGAACGCCAGCTGACTTGGAAAGATATGCCATGGCACCGGGGGGCTCTATATATGGCACCTCAAGTAACTCTGCCACTTCGGCATTCTTACGAGCTCGTAATCGCTCAAAAGTTAAGGGGTTGTTCTGCGTAGGTGGCTCTGCTCATCCAGGAGGAGGTTTACCCCTGGTTGGTATTAGCGCTGAATTGGTGGCAAATGCAATCGGTAAGGCTTAGTTTAATTTTAAAAAAATAAAACGACTGATCTTTATTAAACTTATCATCTGAAGCGCCAACCAAATTGCAATGATTTGATTGAGAATATTCAAATCTAAACTAAATGCTATTAAGGCAACAAACACAAAGGATGCTCGAACTGGCCGCTCTGCATATGTCACAACTCCTACCTCAACTACTCCAACTCCCCCAGCTCTAGCCCTTAAGTACTCCTGAATCGCAGACAGGACAAGAACTGAAAGCAAAAGATTGATATCAATTCCAAGAGAGTAAAGAGCTAACACCCAGAACACCTCAGTCAATCGATCGATAACTGAATCTAATATCGCACCCCATTTTGAAAATTTTCCAGTAATTATTGCCATACTGCCATCGATCCCATCGCAAATTAATGACAAAACCAAAAATATTGGTGCCCAAATAGATTGCGCATTTAGATAGAGCAAAACACCAAATACTAAACCAAATAGCGTTAAGCCATTTGGTGAGATTCGTATTTTTACTAATGGTTTTGTAATGAAGTAAGAGATATTAAGCCATCCTTTAACAGTTCCAGAGACCTGAGCATCTCCATGAAGTTTGCTCCAAGTTGAAAGGAAATCACCTTTGTTCATAACTTCACCAGTCCAAGATTCTTGGCAATCTCGATGGTGGATTCAGCTGTATTCATAGTATAAAAATGTAAACCAGGAACATTTGCTGCCAATAACTTAGCACCCAACTCACTTGCAATCTCAATTCCTATTTTCTTAACCTCTTGAGGATTGTCCGCTGCATTATCAAATTGAGCCAAGATTTGTGCTGGTATTTGTATGCCACTTAACTCCACCATTCGGGAGAGTTGCTTAAGATTTGTTATCGGAAGAATTCCAGCAATTACCGGCAACTTTGATCCCTTCTGGGATAGGCGATCTACAATTTTCTGCCATTTCTCAAATTCAAAAAAGAATTGCGTCGTAGCAAATGTTGCACCCAACTCCTCTTTTCTTAACAAGACTTCAATATCTTTCTCTAAATCAAAATTGGATGCAGGATGACCATCCGGGAAGGCTGCAACTCCAACTTCAAGTCCTCCTAATTTCATCGCCATCTCAACAAGTTGATCTGCATGATCTAATCCGTCAGCAATTGATTGCCATGCAGCAGTTGGACCGCCTTGTGGATCTCCGCGCAATGCCAAAATACTTGTTATCCCCGAATTTTTATATTGATTGAGAATTTCAATCAACTCAAATTTGGTGGATCCAACGCAGGTTAAGTGGGCAACGGTGGGAATAGCTGTGCGGGCGGTGATCTCAGTAGTAACACGAATTGTTCGGTCACGGGTGGAGCCGCCAGCGCCGTAAGTTACAGAGACAAAATCAGGATGCAGGGGCTGAAGTTGGGCCAATACCTGCCACAGACGTTCCTCTCCTGCCAGATCCTTTGGCGGAAAGAACTCCAGCGAGAAGGAGGTATCTCTCAGATCATTGCTCATAGAAGGCAGGGTACCGTTGCGCCGTGAGTTTTTCTGCGAGCAACGATATAAATGGGATTCGCTCTGAGATAAATCAGGCCCTTACAGATTTTGTAACTAACCAGGGTAAGTACCTAAGAACAATTGGGCCAGAGTTAGACCCGGTTGCAGTTGCACTAGAAAAATTCTTGCTAGAAAGCGGCAAGAGATTGCGACCACTCTTCGCCTATGTGGGTTTAGTAGGAGCCGGAGTGTTGCCAACCAAAGAGTTAATCTCAGCCGCAGCCAGTCTTGAACTAGTGCATGTCTGCGCACTGATTCATGATGATGTTATGGACGCATCTGATACTCGCAGAGGTGCGCCAAGTATTCATAAATTATTTGAAAAAATGCACCAAGAAAAGAAATTAGTAGGTTCGGGATCTCAGTTTGGAATTGCCTCTGCAATCTTGATTGGTGATTTAGCACTTATCTGGTCAGCCCAAATGCTGCACAATTCCAAACTACCAACTGACAAGTTAATTTCTGCGCTGCCTGTTTATGATGAAATGCGAGTTGAACTTATGGCAGGACAGT
>WLEM01000058.1 GCA_009704285.1 Actinomycetota bacterium | reverse complement strand
GCTGAAGGCGATGCTGCTGCTGCACCTGCTGAAGGCGATGCTGCTGCATCTGCTGCAACCCCTGCCGGTGGTGATGATAAGAAGGACAAAAAGAAGTAAGTTGGCACTAGCCTTAACTTATGGCTGATCGTTGGTTGGTAATTGGTCTTGGAAATCCTGGACCTGAGTATGAAAAAACCAGACATAACATTGGTCAACTTGTCTTAGATCAACTATCTGGTGGCCAAAAATTCAGCTCACACAAATCTCGAATGGAAATTTACGAGATTAAATCTGGTGAGCAAACTTTAGTTTTAGCTAAATCTCGCGGATATATGAATGAAACTGGTGGGCCAGCTAAGGCTTTGTTAGATTTTTACAAAATCGAACCTACCCAAGTTATTGCAGTCCATGATGAACTTGATCTGCCATTTAACGCGCTGCGAATTAAACAAGGTGGCGGGGATAACGGACATAATGGACTTAAATCATTAACCTCATCATTTTCAACAGCTGATTACTTTCGAATCAGAATGGGAATTGGTCGGCCAATTGGGGATCAGGATCCAGCAGATTTTGTGTTGAAACCTTTTAGTAAAGAAGAGCGCAAGGATTTAGGTGAGTTCACAACAAGAGGTACGGATGCAATTACCGCCTTGGTATTAAGTGGGATGGATAAGGCACAAACCGCTTTTAACTCTTAATTAATTTAGCCCTACCTGATTCAAGACGAGCTACTGGCACTCTAAAAGGTGAACAGGAAACATAATCTAGGTTTAAATTGTGGAAGAAGTGAATACTTCTAGGATCCCCACCATGCTCACCACAAACTCCTAATTTGAAATCTTTTCGATATGCCCGGGCTTGGTCTCTGGCAATTTTCACTAACAAACCAACGCCATCTTGATCTAGTGATTCAAATGGATTAAAGGGTAGAAGCTCTAAATCCAAATACCTTGGTAAGAATGTTGACTCAACATCATCGCGACTAAATGCCCAGGTAAGTTGGGTTAAATCATTGGTACCAAATGAGAAAAAGTCAGCATAATCTGCCAATCTACTTGCGGTAATTGCAGCTCGTGGAGTTTCAATCATGGTTCCAACTGGTATCGCCAACTCGGCACCATTTAATGTTTTCTTAATCTCCTCTTCCAAAGTTTCTCTTAAATACAAAAGCTCACGCTGAGTAGCAACTAGCGGAATCATTAACTCAGGTTTAGGTTCAAAGCCAGCCTTTTTAACCTCAAGTGAGGCAAGTACTAATGCCCGCACCTGCATCTTAAATAACTCTGGAATTAATATGCCAAGACGTACGCCGCGAAGTCCAAGCATTGGGTTTGATTCATGCAAACGTTTAACCGCTGCAAATATTGCCTTATCCCGTGGGGTAATTGTTGATTCCAACGCCTCAGCTGTTGCCATCTCAGCACTAAGAGTTGCCAGATCTGGCAAGAACTCATGCAGTGGTGGGTCTAATAATCTAACTGTTACTGGGTAGCCTGACATAGCTTTTAATATTCCAACAAAATCTGCCTGCTGCAGTGGCTGCATCTCAGCGATAACTGCGTTTTGTTCACTCTCACTTTCAGCAAGTACTACACGTTCAACAAAACTTCTTCGCTCACCTAAAAACATATGTTCAGTTCTACACAAGCCAATTCCTTGAGCACCTAAGGTTCTAGCACGGGTGGCATCCTCTGGCGTATCAGCATTTGCTCTTACATATAATTTTCGAATCTCATCTGCATGTTGCAAAATTCGATCAACCGCTTTGACAACAGGTGTGGCATCTTTTGAAGTAGCAAGCAAACTACCCTCTAAGTATGAGGTAACTGGAGATTGGGTAACTGGTAACTCACCTAAGTAAACACAACCAGTTGTGCCATCAATAGAGATTACCTCTCCCTCTCTGACGACTAAGTCACCAACTGTAAATTGAAGTAGTTTCTCATCAACGGTAATACTCTCAGTTCCGCAAACAGCGGTTTTTCCCATACCGCGGGCCACAACTGCAGCATGTGATGTTTTACCACCTCGGCTAGTTAAAATTCCCTCGGCGGCAACCATTCCAACTAAATCATCTGGACTGGTCTCTCTTCGAACCAAAATAACTTTACGACCTGTTTTTGCTAAATCAAAGGCACGCTTTGAGTTAAAAACAATCTCACCAACTGCAGCACCAGGAGATGCTGGAATTCCAGTAGCTATCAAATTTCTTTTTGCTGATAAATCAAATTGTGGAAACATTAACTGGGCTAATTGATCACCACTTGTGCGAGATAGTGCCTCATCCATTGAAATCTTGCCTTCATCAACTAATTGAATTGCAATGCGAAAAGCTGCCTCGGCAGTTCTTTTGCCAACTCTGGTTTGCAAAATCCATAGCTTTCCGCGCTCTACTGTAAATTCAATATCACATAGATCTCGGTAGTGATCTTCCAGCCTCTTCATTAACCCTTCTAATTCAGCATGGACTATTGGCTCTTTTTTAGACATATCAACTAGCGACATAGTGTTACGAATACCTGCCACCACATCCTCGCCCTGAGCACGGTCTAAGTAGTCGCCATAACTTCCTTTTTCACCAGTTGCAGGATCTCGGGTAAATGCCACACCAGTTCCAGAATCATCACTTAGATTTCCAAAGACCATGGATTGAATATTTACTGCCGTGCCTAAATCAGATGGGATTCGCTCTCGGCGACGGTATAACTGGGCTCGTTCTGAGTTCCAAGATTTAAAGACTGCTTCAATTGACTGAGTTAAGTGATCAATTGGCTTTGTTGGAAAAGGCTTTTTTGTGTGTTTCTCAATTGCCTTGATTAACTCTTGTGCTAACTCCTTAAGTGATTGTGCTGGTAGATCTGCAACAACCTTAACATTCATTTTTTCTAGTTGAAGTGCTTCAAGTGCATGAACTGTCTCATCTGGCAGGTCGCAAACAATTCGACCAAACATATCAATAAACCTGCGATAGGAATCCCAGGCAAACTTTTCATTACCACTAGATTTTGCCATCGCATCTGCCACCTCAGGTGTAATGCCTACATTTAATACCGTCTCCATCATTCCAGGCATAGAGTGCTTGGCACCAGAGCGAACTGAAACTAGTAAGGGATTATTAGCGTCACCAAACTTTTTTTCTACTACTTTTTCTAAATTTGATAACGCAGTATTTATCTGATCATCTAATTGGGCCGGGACATTTCCAGTTGTTAGGTACTCACGGCAAGCATCAGTAGTAATCGTGAAACCTGGTGGAACTGGTAGGCCCATTTGAACCATCTCCGCAAGGTTGGCACCTTTACCACCTAGAAGATCTGATTTACTTTTATCGCCAAATGTAAAAGGATAAATGAACTGCTTAGCCAATTTGACCCCTGTCTAAAACTTCCGCCAGCCTACTCATCCAGTATTACGCAAACCTGCTGCAACACCGTTTATCGTCAATAGTAGAGCTCTAGCCAAGAGCGGATCTGGATCTTTTTGCGCACGAACCCGTTTGAGAAGGGAGATTTGTAGTAGTTGAATCGGTGCGAGATAGGTGTCTCTAACCTGCAAGGTTCTAGCCAAGATTGGTTGATTACCTAAAATCTCGCCCTTGTTTGTCATCAGCAGTAACTCTTCTACTGTTAAATCAAATTCTGTTTTAATCTGCTCAAATATTTTATGAAGTGATGGATCCACTAAACTCTCTACATAACGCTTTGCAATTGTTAAATCTGTTTTTGCTAAGGTCATCTCCACATTGCTAATAAATGTGCTAAAGAAATGCCACTCCTTAAGTAAGGTTTGAAGTAACTCTGACCTTCCAGCCTCTCGGGCTGCTTTAAGACCTGAGCCAACGCCATACCAACCCGGAACAATTTGGCGAGATTGAGTCCAACCAAATACCCAAGGAATTGCTCGCAGCGAATCTAACCCAGATGATGCCTCTGGTCTTCGAGATGGCCGAGAGCCTAAAAACATATTTCCTAATTGTTCAACTGGAGTTGAAGCATAAAAGTAAGCCGGAAGCTCTGGTTGATCAACTAGTGCTCGATAAGAGGTAAAAGCATGCTCACTAATTAAATCCATGCACTCATTCCAAGTATTTAAATCATTACTTGATTGCCGAGGTTTCCTATTTAGCACCGTTGCCTCTAGAGCTGCTGCCAAAGTTAACTCCAAGTTTTCTTTTGCTAATGCTGGTAGACCAAACTTGTCAGAGATAACCTCACCCTGCTCTGTCATTTTTATCTGACCATCAATTGAACCCCAGGGCAGTGCAATTAATGCATCATAAGTTGGTCCACCACCACGGCCAACAGATCCCCCACGGCCATGAAATAGACGCAACTTAACGCCATGCTTTTTTGCGACATCTCTTAACTTGCGTTGGGCCTTATGAATCTCCCATTGACTGGTGGTAATACCAGCATCTTTATTGGAGTCTGAATACCCAAGCATGACCTCTTGAACACCGCCACGTAAATCAACTACTTTTCGATAGCTTTTATTTGATAGTAGATCATTTAAAATTTTGTCAGCCGATCTAAGTTCAATCACGGTTTCAAGCAGTGGTACAAATCCAATTTTGGCAAAAGAGTTAGAACCACCAAGTGAGATCAAGCCAGCCATCTTTGCTATCAGAACCGC
>WLEM01000057.1 GCA_009704285.1 Actinomycetota bacterium | reverse complement strand
TCAGAGACCTTTACATGTCCTTCAAAGGAGCGCTTCTCTTTGCACTTAACGCAGTAAGCCTCACCCTTGTACTCTTCAGCCATTTTCTTCCTCCATCCGCCGCACTCTAGGGAGCATGCTGGCAAGTTCCGGCATGTGAGTACGAATAGCAACACCATACCCCTTGTGGTGCGCTCAGTTGGGGTTTTCCACGCTTAAAATCCTAAATATTAAGTCAAAAGGTAAGAAATGAGGGGTAAAACTAGATATTTACGGCAGGGATAACACCTGAGCCACCACTTTGGCTGCCAAGTTCAAACCCCTCTAAAAATGCCTCGGCTTTGCCTTGATCGGTAAACCGATTTAAATATCTATAAAAATCTTGGTCATGACCTGGAACTATTAAATGAATTAGCTCATGAAAGATTATGTAATCCAATACATATTGTGGTGCACCAATTAATCGATCTGAGATGCGAATTGTTCGATCAACTGTGGTGCAAGATCCCCACCGCTCACTCATATTGCGCCAATTAATACTTGCTGGCTTTACCTGCACCTCAGGCAGATACTTTTCTAATAACTCAAGGCCTATCTGCATAAGTTGTGAGTCGGTTTTGCGAGCTCTAGCCTCCCTACGTAAAACCATGGCGATCATCTCGGGAATTATTTCAATCTCCTGCCGCCTGCTCATTTTGGCTGGAATATGAATCTCAATAACACCGCCCTGACGGAAGGCACTTATGCTGCGCCGCCTTCGCTCCTTTCGAATTACTCGATGCGCTGGCAGATCAGAAGGTAGTGCAGGGGTATTTTGGCTTCGGCGCTTAGAGATTTGGGCAACAGGGGGTAGCAGATCACCAAAGAGGATCTCCTGCTCAAAGTTATCCACCATTACCTCTTCTTATCCACCATAATTGTGGGTGTCTCCACAGGTTAATCCACAGCAGGTGGTGCAATTTTACGCAATGATTCTCTAACGGGCGGCCCTGCCATACCGTATTGGCTAAAGCTTTTTTATTTTATGCAAAAAGAGCGCTGCTAAGTGTTGAAAATTCTTTAAAAATATTTTTTTAAAACACCATTCTAAGTTGATTCTCACCTTTTATTCCCATAGGTTTGCGCCACGAAGTCCTCGGATAACCGTTTCATATCTGCAAGGGGAAGGCAGATAAGAAATTGTGCGCCCGGGGATTTCGCTTTTACAAATAGCTGTTTAAATCAATCCCGATAGATCATCAGGCACGGTTACGCTATTTAAAAATCCTTTTACATCAGCTAGATCTTCCGGCATTGGTAGGAATGCTGGATCCTCCCAGCACCTATCTCGACCATCAGAGCCTTTTAAGGCTTTAACCTCACTCCAAAATGCTGATGCCTCCCGCATTTTTCTAGGCGAGACCTCTAATCCAAGAAGATTTGCAAATAATTGTTGCATTGGCGCATTTGTTGCTCGTCGCCTTCTGGAGTTTTCAATCAATGCTGAAAATGCTGGAATACGTTCGGCAGCAACTTGGGAAATTACATGATCAATCCAACCTTCAATTAATGCCAGAGTCATCTCTAATCTAGTTAAAGCCAGCTCCTGCGCTGGTGTTTGTTGAGGTGTGAACAAGCCAGCATTTAATGCCAGATTAATTGATTGGGGATTGTTGATATCAATCTCACCACTTGCCATTGCCTCCTCTGCTTGCCGGGTAATTGACTCCACATCAATTGTGATCCCTTTGCCATAGGCGGTAATTAAATCCTTTATGTAGTTTTGCAACCATGGGGTATTAGCAAATAAACGTGCCGCAGCGCTCTCACG
This sequence comes from Actinomycetota bacterium, assembly GCA_009704285.1. Next base: position 2,848 of record WLEM01000057.1, on the reverse strand, counting down.
CAAAGATAAGTAGATTGCCACCTGCTCCTGATCAATGCCTAATCCATCTGACCAATCATTGATGTTTTGCGGTATTAAGTGGGATCCTGAATCTGTTTTTAACAAGGGAATTGCTACATCATTTGCCCCAGTAATTGAGTTAGCTAACAAGCCAACAGTCTGGCCTAATTGAGTCGCGATTAGATTGCCCATAAAGCCGCGCAGAATTCGGGCAAGCATTAACTTCATCGCCTCCTGCTGGGCTTGTGATTGCTCACCAGAGCCCATAAATTCAATCGGCAGGGGATTATTTGTTGTAGCTATGACATTACCAAGTGCATCAGCCATGCCAACTGCCAGCGGCTCAATCATTACCTGCCAGCCATGCACTGACTCCTCTAGCCAATCACGTTTTGACCAAGCACTTTGGCTAGGCATTACAGAGGCTGGAAATAAAATCTCAGTATCTAGCCAGGTATTTGCCAGCTGAAGTGAGAGCGCAAATTGGTTTTGGTCTCCAGTTCCAACCGGCAGATCACCCTTTGCGGTAATAATTTTCTTTGCTATCTCACGCAAGTTTGCTACGGTGATTAAATTTTGATCGGTACCAGTATTTCCAGATTGCATACTTTCAAAAAAAGATTTAGCACCCGCCAGTGCGTTTGAGTCGACTCCCATTTCTGAGAATTTCTTCAGCAGTGCATCAAAGTCAGGCTGACCTTCATTTGGTAAAAAGCCAAAACCCATTTTGTTTAACCCACCCTTGATTGGATCTCTAAAGATTGCTGTTGGTAGAACAATAATGCCACCTATTTTCTTCCCCGCTGATTAAGATGGGGTTATGAGCTCAAGTGCGGCCTCTGCCCTAATTTGGTTACTAATCCCTATCGTGGCGGTCTCCTGCGCAATCATTTATGGGGTTTGGATTTCTAAATACAAGTCTAAGTTTGATAACCAGACCAGTCGATCAGTAAATAACTTTAAGAAATTTCAAAATACCTTTCGTCCTAAAAATTAGCTTAGCAAAATCAACTAAATGAGATCTTTGCTGCCAACTCGAGGCTACGTTCCAAAGCCCACCAAAGCGATGCTAACGCTTTTAATACTGGGTTCACTTTTCTTGCCAGCCCCATTTGTAATGTTGGCTCCAGGAGATCCGCAAAATGTTCTTGGATCTGCAATAAAAATCTCTGGCACTGATACTTATCCAACAACTGGCAAGCTATCAGTTACTGCTGTAATGATTACTGATCCAGATTCCTACATAACCGCCTTTGATATTTTTTATGGCTGGGTAGATAAGAATCGTGCCATCCTGCCACGAGAGCAGGTATACCCAAAGGGTGAAACTGCAGCCGAGTCGGTGCGCGAAGGGGCAGCTGAGATGAGTAGCTCACAAATAAATGCCACCGCGGCTGCACTTTCTTATCTGGGATATCAAATTCCATCAAAATTGGTAGTAGTTGGAGTCAGTGAACAAAGCAATGCGCATAAGGTGATTCTGCTTAAAGATCAGATACTCTCCATAGATAAAATAAAACTCAATAACACAACTGATGTACTGCGTTATCTAGAGGATAAAAAAGCAGGTGAAGTAGTCTCAGTTGAGATTAATCGCTCTGGTGTTGGCGTAGTGATTAAGGAAATTGCGTTATCGCCAAGGCCAGATGGCTCAGCTTTTATCGGTATAAATATTCAGGAGCAATTTGATTTCCCTTTTGATGTCAAGATTAAGTTGGATGAAACCGGCGGGCCAAGTGGTGGCTTAATTTTTGCACTTGGCATTGTCGAGAAGTTAACTCAAGCGGATTTAATTCGTTCCCGAAATATTGCAGGCACTGGCACCATTACAACCGATGGTTTAGTTGGACCCATTGGTGGTATTGCGGAAAAGATTATTGGTGCCAAAAATGATGGCGTGGATCTGTTTTTTACCCCAATTAATAATTGCCAGGATATAAACAATCCTGACCAAATTGGGGCAGGCAAGGGGGGTAAGAGTATGAAAATAGTGCCGGTTGCCACACTGGCTGAGGCGATTGAAGTATTAAAACTACCTGAGAATGCCAAGCTCCCCAGCTGTAAAAGCTATGCCTAGGAGTGGCTAAGATCTGCGCATGAGTAATTCTGGTTTTGGTGGCGGTGGCTTTAATCGCAATAACAATCCATTTGGTGGCGGTGGCATTGGTGGAAATTTCCCAAATCCCTTTGCAAATCGTGGCGGCGGCAAAAGAAGAGTTAGCCCACTAACTATTACCTTCATAGTTCTTTTTGTTTTGTTCAGCATTTTGGTTTCACTAAGTAGTTTCTATGCTGATTTACTTTGGTTTCGCTCTGTTGGCTTTGTTGATGTTTGGCAAACATCTTTATTTACCAAAATATATTTATTTATAGGCTTTGGTTTAATTACGGCTGCAGTTATCACACTTAATATCTATTTAGCATTTAAAAAGCGTCCAATTTATGTTCCAGTATCAGTTGAAGCTGAAAGCTTAGAGAGATATCGCGCTCAATTAGAGCCAATACGTAAGCTAGTAGTTATCGGAACTTTCTTAGTAATCTTTTACTTTGCTGGAAGTGCTGGGTCAAGATTTTGGCAAACCTGGTTACTTTTCAGAAATTCGACAGATTTTGGTCAGGTCGATCCACAATTTGGTCTTGATATCTCATTTTTTGCCTTCAAGCTTCCAATGTGGCAAGCATTAATTGGTTGGGGTATTTCAACAATCGTATTGGCAATTATTGCCGCATCAGCTGTGCATTACATTTATGGTGGCATTAGACCGCAGGTTAGGGAAGAGCGCACAACTGTTGCAGCTCGAGTTCAGCTTTCAATCTTGCTTGGTCTATTAGTACTGCTTAAGGCAGT
>WLEM01000056.1 GCA_009704285.1 Actinomycetota bacterium | reverse complement strand
GAGGATCAATTCATGAATGCAATTGATTTCCTTAAGGGAAAGATTGCTGATGGCTTTATTCGCCAAGTTCTATCAGATGTTGGCTTTGATAAGGGTCGTCAGTACTCATTAACCTGGCAATCAGGTTTTGCTGGCTTTGGTTGGAATACTCAAAAACTTCCTAAGGGTGTTCGCACTATGGATCAATTATTTGCACCAGCAAATAAAGGAAAGGTAGTAGTTCTCTCCGAGCTTCGCGACACAGTGGGTGTGATCATGCTTTATCAGGGCGTAGATCCAGCCTCTAACTTCACTGAGGATCAATTCATGAATGCAATTGATTTCCTTAAGGGAAAGATTGCTGATGGCTTTATTCGCCAAGTTAAGGGTAACTCTTATGCTGAAGATCTAAAGCGTGGGGATGCTAATGCAGTTATTGGCTGGTCTGGCGATATCTTTATTTTGAAATCTGAATCAGATGGCAAATTTGATTTTGCTATTCCAGAATCAGGCGGAACATTGTGGAGCGATAATATGTTGATTCCTTCAACTTCAACTCATAAGAAAAATGCAGAGAAGTTAATGAATTACTACTACGAGCCAGCAGTTGCAGCTGAGGTGGCAGCTTATGTGAACTACATCTGTCCGGTCGAGGCTGCTCAACCAGAGCTTGAAAAGATTGACCCAGCTTTGGCTAGCTCACCATTTATATTCCCAGATGCAGCAACTTTGGCAAAGGTTAAGGTATTTAGATCACTCTCTGCTGATGAGAGCACTAAGTTCCAAACCGCTTTTGACGAAGCTATCGGCAATTAAGCACCGATAAGTAGCTGGTAATGGCGAACAATAAAGTCTCGCAAGATACTGGCGACTTAAAGTTAGACCGGATTTCAAAACATTACGGTGATTTTTGCGCGGTTGATGATCTGTCATTAATCGTTCCAGATGGTTCATTCTTTGCACTCCTTGGACCATCTGGTTGCGGTAAAACTACAACACTTCGAATGATTGCCGGTCTTGAAGAGCCAAGTGCTGGAACGATTTCAATCGGTGATACCGATATAACCACTCAGAAGTCCTATCGGCGAAATGTGAATACCGTATTTCAAAATTACGCACTCTTTCCGCACCTTACAATCTTTGAAAATATCGCTTTTGGTCTTCGACGTCGTGGTGTTAAAGATGTTAAGAGTGAGGTTGAGAGCGCATTAAATCTAGTTGAGATGGCACACCTTGCTGAGCGCAAACCAAATCAATTATCAGGTGGTCAGCAACAGCGAATTGCTGTTGCCAGAGCAATAGTTAATCGGCCTGAGGTTTTGTTACTTGATGAACCTCTTGGCGCACTTGATTTAAAGCTACGCCGGCAGATGCAGATTGAGTTAAAGCGAATTCAAACAGAGGTTGGAATTACCTTTATTCATGTTACCCATGATCAAGAAGAGGCGATGACCATGGCTGACACTATTGCAGTAATGAATCAAGGCAAGATTGAACAGATGGGTAGTGCTACAGATCTTTATGAAGCACCAAAGACTGCATTTGTGGCTAACTTCTTAGGTCAATGTAATTTGATTAAAGGAAAGATCACATCAAGGGCAGGGGATAAGGCCACTGTTACCGCTAAAGGCTTAACCTTTGAAGTTCCACTATCTAGAGTTGCAACCAGCAATGACAGCGTGTTTCTTGGGGTAAGACCAGAAAAACTTAGGTTAGATGACACAGGTGTTAACTCAATTAAGAACTGTGTAGTTACTGATCGCTCATTTGTTGGTACATCCACCCAGTACTTAGTACGAGCGCCATGGGATTTAGAGTTGGTAGTTTTTGAACAAAATGATGAAGGATTACATGATCTTCGAGTTGGCGACACCGTCTCACTTGAATGGGATCCAGAGCATACTTTTGCCTTAGATGGTGCTGGTGATATTAATGCTGGCGCTGATCTTGATGATGAAGAGTAAGTAATGGCATTTTTGCACGCTGTTTCAACTGGTAAATCTGCTACCAAGAGTGTGTTGAAAAGCAGATCACTTACACCTTATCTCTTACTAGCACCCGGATTAATCTGGTTAGTCACCTTTTTTATAATTCCAATTTTTTCACTGGCCAGCACCTCCACAATGGTTCGGCCAGAGGGAGCCCAAATTGGTGTCTACGTTCAAGAGCTTAGATTTGCAAATTATGTTGATGCATTCATAGCTAACCAGGATCAATACATCAGATCTTTTATTTATGCTGGTCTTGCCACAATTTTGGCTCTCTTAATTGCTTATCCATTGGCATATGCAATCGCCTTTAAATCAGGTAAGTATCGAAATATTTTATTAGTTCTTGTGATCGCACCATTTTTTACCTCATTCCTATTAAGAACTATTGCCTGGACGCAGATTTTGGCCGACTCGGGTCCGGTAGTTTCGGCGATAAAGGTTTTACCATTTGTTGATGATCTATTTCGGATAAATAACACATCTACTGCAGTTGTGATTGGACTTGCTTATAACTTTCTTCCTTTTATGACCCTGCCACTTTATGCCAGCCTTGAGCGAATTGATCCAAGAACTTTAGAGGCAGCAGGGGATCTATATGCAAATGGTCTTACAACTTTTCGTAAAGTAACCTTGCCACTTTCTATGCCGGGGCTAGTTGCTGGCACATTACTAACCTTTATTCCAGCAGCTGGTGATTATGTCAACGCTGCCATCTTGGGTAATCCAGGAACAAAGATGATTGGAAATGTAATTGAGTCTCGCTTTTTTGCAGTTGTGGATTATCCAACTGCAGCTGCTCTCTCATTTACCTTAATGGCAACTATTTTAATTTTAGTCACAGTTTATATCCGCCGCTCGGGAACGGATGAATTGGTATGACAACTATTAATGCACCTATGCCATCACTTAGCCACCGAGCAAGCAGGTGGTTTTCTAGAAATCTAATTCGCATCTATGCTGCTTTGGCATTTATCTATTTGTTTATTCCAGTTGCCTACACCTTTGTATTTTCCTTTAATGATGCTGGGAAAAGTAATTTAGTTTGGCAGGGCTTTACTCTTGAGAACTGGCAAAACCCATGTGGTGCACCTCAAGTGTGTGAGGCGGTTGTTAACTCCCTTCAAATTGGCGTGATCTCAACTGTGCTAGCAACAATTCTTGGCACCGGGATCGCCTTTGCCTTAGGTAGATATAAATTTAAAGGTAGAAAGTCCACAAATCTTTTGATCTTCCTACCTATGGCAACTCCAGAGGTTGTCCTTGGCGCATCTTTGCTTGCTATGTTTTTAAATCTTCGAGTCAACCCTGGCTTTTGGACAATTGTGATCTCGCATGTGATGTTTTGTATCTCATTTGTAGTGGTCACTGTTAAAGCCAGAATTGCATCTTTGGATTCTCGGCTTGAGCAAGCTGCGATGGATCTGTATGCAAATGAGCGGGAAACTTTTAGATATATAACCTTGCCGCTAGTAATGCCAGGTATTGCAGGTGCTGCCTTACTGGCTTTTTCTCTCTCCTTTGATGATTTTATTATTACAAACTTTAACTCTGGAGTTGTCTCAACCTTTCCGAAGTTTGTTTACGTCTCAGCTGCTAGAGGTATTCCAGCACAAGCTAATGTAATTGGAAGCGCGATGTTTTTTATCGCCTTAATCATTGTGATAGTCGGCCAAGTAGTTAGCCGCAAGCGAAAAAAGATATGAAAGTTCCACCAAGTATTAAAGGGCTTACCTTTGGCTTGACCCTTATTTTTTGCTCGACCTCAATCCCGGCATATGCAGCAACTGCGGTGCAGCCAGGATCTGTTTGTTCAAAGCAAGGATTGACCAAGAGCTACCAGGGAAAGAAGTACAGCTGCAAGAAATCTGGCAACAAGTTGGTTTGGGATAAGGGCGTAGCAATTACCAAGCCAAAATCAACAAGTAATGCTGGAGCAACTGCATCAAAAAATATTGAACTTCCGATCGAGTGGAGCAAATGCACAAAGATTGGTGAAAAAATTGTTAGCGCCAATCGAACTATGCGCTGTTCATGGAGTGGACATGCCAACACAACTGAAGAAGCTTTAGACAGACTGGTATGGCGCGGCGGTACAGTGACAAAAGTTTCAACATCAAAATCAAACAATTACTCTGTCACCCCTAAAGAGGGTGCTACCTGTAATAGCTCAGGTGATACTTTTAATGTATCTGGTGGAATTCTTGAATGCCGCTGGATTGCTGGAAGTAAACTTCAGTGGATCAAGATTAATACCATCAAAAAAACCTTTACTAATGCAGTTAGCCCAGTCTCTATTGACGCATGCAAGTTACAAAACAGTGCAATGACAGTAGCGCGCGGGAATCGTGATGCAACTCAATTTGCAGGCTTTCCACTTCCTAAACCTGATTACATGAGTGTTAAGGGCAACAATGAAGTTCTGATTGTTCCCGTTGATTTTCCAGATTTTCAAGGTGGCAATGAACTTAAAGCACAGCTTGACTATGACATAAAGTGGTTAGTGGATTGGTATGACTACTTTAGTAATGGTCAATCTAAGTTTAATGTGACCACAATGGATCGTTGGTTAAGGCTGCCTAAGGATAGATCTGCTTACCCAACTGATGAAAAAAGCAAAGATGCGTTGGGGGCAACAAGTAATAAGCGCCAATCACTTCAAGCTCAAGCTTTTATTGATGAAGTCACTAAAGTTTTTGATTTGCGAAAATTCTCAACCGTTTATTTGTTCTTCCCAGATGGAAATTGGGCTCACGGAGATTTAATTGTCCGTAACCAAACCTTTAAAAT
>WLEM01000055.1 GCA_009704285.1 Actinomycetota bacterium | reverse complement strand
TCTTTGTAGCTTTTATGTACTCCTTTTCACCCGCTGTCTTAACTGCAATAAATCAGGGGCGGCTTGGAACAGTTGTGGTTGCGATTTTATTACCAAGCCTGTTTTCCCTGCTTGAAAAGAATAAAGGTTTAGGTAAGTTAACCTGGTGCAAGATCTTCTCGATAGTCTTAATTGCAGCGGTAGCGGCTGCATTTTCACCACTGTTTTTATTGAGCTGGATCATTTTCCATTCATCGGTGTTCTTATACAACTACTTTACCTCTCCAAATTGGCGAGCAATTAAATGGCAAGAAATCTTAAAAAATTTGGACACCGATGAGTACAAGAAACGTTTAGCATTAATTTTCACACCAATTTTCATCAATGTGCCAATTTCAATTAACCTAATTTTAAATCCATTCTCGGCATTAAAGGAGCCAGGATTAACTGTTGAATCTGCAGGCCAACTATCAGTTTTACTCTTTAACCTTGGCGGGCTTGGGTCTCCACCACTATTTTTACTAGCACCCTTTGTCCTGTATTTGATTGTGGCAGTGATCTCTAAGGAGCAGCGTAAGGTTGGAATGACTTCGCTATTGATAATTTCTATAGCCGCGACATTGAGTTCATATTTTATTGAAGGAAACAGCAGTAGCGCGCAACGCATCTGGAGTGGGCCATTGGTAATTTTTGCTCAGTTATTGGTACTACTTTCATTTTTTGCAATTGTTGAAAGATTAATTCCGCAACTAAAGCGAAGTAACTTTGGTTTTAAACACATTGGCCTAGCAGCAACAGCGGTTATAACTGTTGCTTCAATGCTTTCGATATCAATTTGGACAGCAACAACAGGTGCAGATTCCTTACTCCGTTCAAATCAAGAGCAGGTAATTCCAGCATTTATTAGTGATTTAGCATCAACAACTGAACGTCCGAAAACTTTGGTAATTAGAAAGAGCCCTGAGCAGTTGCAGTACTTTGTTACAAGGGGTGGTGATCTGCAGATTGGCAATGCTGACGTGGCTAGCCCAACACCACCGCAATTTCATCAAACCATTGTTGATTTAGTAAATGGCGTAGGTGGTAGTAGCAGCCAAATTCTTGGTTACTATGGAATTCAATATGTATTTATGAAGAATCCAGCAGATGCAGGTTTAGTTCGTATTATTGATGGAATTGGCGGTTTTACTAGAAGCTCTGCAACAAAAGATGGGGTGGTGTGGAAGGTTGATAAAGCTCATGCTCGAGTAACTTACCAAAACACCGTGGGCACATTCTTTCCAGTTAGCTCAACCGACAAAGCGGCCACCGCCTTTGTTTCTGGAGAGGGCGTAATTTTGTTGGCTGAAAAATTTGATAAGTCTTGGCAATTATTACTCAATGGAAAAATTGTTGCATTGGAGCAACATCCATTTGGAATTCCTATGTTTAAGATTGCTGAACCAGGTGAAATATCTTTAACTCACAATGGCACAAGCCGCAGGGCATGGATCTCAATCCAGTTAATCGCCTTAATTACTGCAATTGTTTTGGCTCTACCGGCAGGACGCAAGCGTCGTGAAGTGCCGCTTGAGGAGCTAGTATGAGAAAAATTCAAATAAGTTTAGGCAAAGTAGATTTGGCTAAATTAGATCTTAAAAAAGTAGCTATTCCAGTAGCGTTAATGGTGTTAGCCGGCCTTTCTTACTATGCGCCAGAGCGAAGCCAACAAATCAAATTAACCTCCTCATACCCTGCAACAGTTTGTCCAGCAATTGGCAACAAGGTTTCCTCAATCGCAGCTTTGACTAGCTCAAAAATAAATAGAAGATCAATTGATGGCAGTAGCAAAAGGTTAAATCCTGGCAAAAGCAGTGTTATACCAATGAAGAATGATGCAATCTTGGTTGAGGGAAATCCAGGAACATCGCTGACGTTTGCAAACAATGGCTGGAAGGCTGTGGTGCCATGTTCAGTTAGCAACGGAGAACAGTGGTTTATTGGCGGCTCAGGTGCACTAACTAGCAAATCGTTCTTATACATATCAAATAGTGGTTTTAGTGAATCTGCTGTTGATATTGAAATCTTTACCCCAAATGGTTTGCTTGAGCCTAGAGAGGTTTCAATCCCTCAGAATTCAACTAGAAAAATAGCAATCGATTCATTAGTTCCTGGTGAAGAGGCAATCGCTATTGCATTGAAAACTAAATCTGGTCGAGTTAGCTCCTACCTTTTTGATGAACGGAAAAAAGGTCTTAAGTCATTGGGTGCAGATTTTGTTGCACCAAGCGCAACCGCCCGTAAGGTTGTGACCATACCGGCAATTACTGGTTTATTAGATAAGTTGGTGACAAATACGAATTCGGTTACTCATACACTCAGATTGTTAGTACCAGCATCGATTGATGCAAATATTGATGTGACTGTAAATTCAAATGATGGCAATTTTATTCCGATTGGTCTTTCGCAGCTGGAGGTAAAGAGCCAGCGATTAATAAGTATTCCACTTACCTTTGCCCCAACCAGCCAGCCATTCTCAGTGATAGTTGAGTCAGATCAGCCAATTTTTGCTTCGGTATTTTCTAATTTTACTTACGGCAAAAGCAGTGAGATTGCATGGGCGACTGGTGCAGATGAGTTAAGTAAGTGGAGTGTGAATTTGACTGGCTCAAGGCCAATTTTAAATTTTGTTGGGGATCGAATTGATGTGCAAATCAGCGCCACTGGCACTAATGGCAAAAAGATTACTAAGAAAGTAACTGGAACAAATTTTCAAACCTGGCGCGCACCAACTGGATTAAATCGACTTGAAGTCACTGCAAATAGAGGCGGAGTAAGTGGTGGAGTTATCTTTTTGCCGGAGGTCGGTAAAATTGGTACCAGCTACCTGCCAATGAATAATGGCGCTAATTTAGAAACTGCTTCTGAGCCAATATCTGATGCCCGAGTGATTAGTAGAGGCTAAATCCCAACTTTTCCACCTAAGTCGTATTAATCTGCTGACATGCGAAAATCTGGAAGTCGCCGATGCTCTCGAGCAAGTTGCACTAGTGCTGCGATTAAAACCCTTACTTACATTTATTCAGATTCAACTGCAGTTCTTGGCCCACTTTCAACTTACGCAGAGCCACATAACTATGATCTATGCGCAGCACATAGTGAGCGATTAACTGTTCCAGTTGGTTGGAATGTAATAAAGGAAGAGATTGTTGACCACAACATCGGCCCATCAGATGAAGATTTAATGGCTATTGCAAATGCAGTGCGTGAGGTGGCAAGTGCAGATTCAGCGAACAAGAGCCTGCAACCAGAGCTTGGCCGCAGAGGTCACCTTCGGGTACTACCTTCAAATTAATTTTTAAAAACTGTAACCAACCCCTAAATTAAGGGCATTATGTTAGAAAAAATTATCAAGGCCTACGACATCAGAGGCTTGGTAAAAGATGAGGTAACACCTGACTTCTCCTTTTCCTTAGGTGTTGCTTTCGCTAAGTTCCTCGAGATAGAACGTGAGCCAGCCACCATCGTGGTTGGTGAAGATATGCGACCATCATCTGCTCCACTAGCTGATGCGTTTTCAGATGGTGCCACCAGTCAAGGTATGGATGTAATTAGAATCGGATTAGCTTCAACCGACATGCTTTATTTTGCATCTGGCAAATTGAATTTGCCTGGCGTGATGTTTACAGCAAGTCATAATCCAGCCAAATACAACGGAATGAAACTTTGCAAAAGTGGTGCCAGACCAATTGGTCAAGAATCTGGATTGGTGAAAATACGTCAGCTGATTGAAGAGGGCGTACCTATGTCTAACCGCCCAGTAGGAAGTGTTAGAAAACAAAATTTACTAAACGACTATGTTGATTACTTATTAGCAAGATTTCCAAAAAATACCTTCAAGAAACGAAAGTTAAAGGTAGTAATCGATGCTGGCAATGGAATGGCTGGATTTACTGCGCCAGCTGTGATGGAGCAATTAAATGTTGAATTAATTCCGATGTATTTTGAATTGGATGGAAATTTCCCAAACCACGAAGCAAATCCAATTGAACCTGAGAATTTAAAGGCGTTACAGAAAAAAGTGAAGAAAGAAAAGGCAGATATTGGATTAGCTTTTGATGGCGATGCAGATCGCTGCTTTCTAATCGATGAAAATGGTGATTTAGTAAATCCTTCAGCACTTACAGGCTTAATTGCAGTAAGGGAGTTAAAAGCTAACCCTGGGGCAACGATTATTTACAATTTAATATCCTCTAGAGCAGTAGCAGAGGTGATTTCTGAAAATGGTGGCATTGCCTTACGCAGCCGGGTTGGACATTCTTATATAAAAACTTTGATGGCTGAGTCTGGTGCAGTATTTGGCGGAGAGCACTCTGGTCACTTTTATTTTGGAGATTTCTGGCGAGCAGACTCTGGCATGTTGGCAGCTCTTTATGCTTTAGCTGAGTTAATGGCAACCTCTAAATCACTTTCAAATTTGTTGGAACCTTATAATCGATACTTTTCAAGTGGTGAGATAAATAGCAAGGTTAAAGATGCCGGTAAATCGATTAAATTAGTTAAAGAAAAGTATCAAGATAAGTATCAGGTCGATGAGTTAGATGGTTTAACAGTTACCGCCGAAAATTGGTGGTTTAATCTTCGGCCATCAAATACCGAGCCACTACTTAGGCTAAATGTTGAGGCCGATACGCAAAAGCAGATGGCAGAGATTAGGGACACAGTTCTTAACCTTATTTAAAGGTGATAAATCATTTAAGACAGGGTATCTTTGCCCTCTAACCGTCCGATATAGAGTATTGATTAAGTAGCC
>WLEM01000054.1 GCA_009704285.1 Actinomycetota bacterium | reverse complement strand
GTTCCCGTAATAGTGGCGCTCTTATACTCACCGGCACTTCGGTGCTTAAACTGCCAAGACCATTGGAAGCCAACTACATCAATAAAGTGCGAGACCCTTTCTCCAACAATTAGTTGTTGGCCATCTGCAACTTTATCTCCTTCTTTAACTAGGAGTTCCTGCTCAGGAGATAATGGGTAAGTAACTAATGCACCACCATCCTCTGGCGTGATTACTATTTTTTTGCCATTGGCATCTTCTAGAATAGAAACTGAGCCCGCATTTTCAGCAACTAGTACCTCAGGGGTAATCTTTAAAATCTTTGATTCTCGCTGAACAGTAAAGTAGAAAAGAACGGCCACGATTATCAATGGGATAACTGTGTAGGCAATCTCAACTGGAATGTTGTACTGGGTTTGCTTAGGGAAACTTTCATCCTTCTTGCGGTGAAAAAATACAGGCCATAAAATCAAAATTAAAGTAATTACGCCAACTACACCTGCAGTGATCCAAGCACCTTGCCAAAGTGAAAGTGTTTGATCATTTACGCTGGATATACCCTCTTCAAAACCCAGTCCTGATACTTCAGATTGCGCACATCCGGCTAACAGTGGGCTTAATGCCAACAGTGGAATCAGGGATTTTCGGTGAGCCATACGCATAGGGTTAAGGATAACCTTCTGCCCTAGCAATCTCATACGCAGCTGGTTGGAGGTAGATGGTGGTTCGCATCACAGCCGATTTTCAGCAGGAAAGAGTGCTACACCCTGCCGCAATGGCCCAATTAAATCAATCTTTTGCTAAGGGTTGGGCTGATCCAAATAAGTTAAATTCCAATTCAAGAGAGCTTGCAATTTTACTCCAACAGGTCAGAGAAAATTTCGCAACTGCGCTAAAGGTTCGCCCTGATGAAATTGAGTTCTTAGGTGAGAGTGATCTTGGATTTCAATTAGGAATTTCTGGGTTGCTAAAATCTGATTGCAATTTGATTTACTCAAGTATTGATCGACAACGAATTTTTGCAGTTGCTGCTGATGAAGAAAATAAGGGGCGCAAAGTCAACTGTTTATCGGTAAATCAAAATGGCGCTATCTCTTCCTATGTAGCGCAAGAAAATGATGTTGTGGTTTGGCAGATGGCAAATGGTGAAACTGGAAATCTACAGCCAAACACCCCAAACTCTGGATTGATTTTTGCTGACTGCACAGCAAGTGGAGTGGACGCATTACCAAACTTTGATTACCAAACCGCCTTATTTGATAGCAGCTCCTGGCAGGGGCCAGCAGGAGTTGGCATTTTGGTTATTAAGGCACCTGATATGTGGCGCAATCCCCTGCCCCATAATGATTTAACAAGAGTTCCAGGCAGTTACTCAATCCCACTAGTTATTGCGAGTTCAATCGCACTCACCGCATACCTTGCGCAGGAAGATATAAGAGCCAATCTGAAGAAATACATCATTGAGTTTATTGCTTCGCAGATTTCTGAGGTTGATATCGCATCTAACTTAGATGGGCTATCAAAGTTTGTTTCATTTTCGGTAAATAAGGTTGAGGCGGATCGATTACTTCTTGAATTAGAGGCGGCTGGCTTTGCCGTGGACTCAGGATCAGCATGTAAGTCAGCTGATATGCAGCCAAGCCATGTCTTAGCTGCAATGAATCGGCCGATTACTGGAAATATCAGATTAACTCTTCACAAAGATATTACCGAGCAGATGGTGAAGGATTTTTGCCAAGCATTAAAAATCTCTATTGCAAAGCTTCGGAAAAACTAACCCACCAATCGAACATTTAGATGTGGCTTGATCTCATCAGCTGCCACCTTGCCATAAGCACCTTCAAATCGGGTTAGAAACTCCTCTTTTGTAAAGCGGTACTCCTGCGTGCCAGTTGTCTCGATGCAATATGTAGCCAACAAAGATCCCAACTGTGCGCATCTTTCATGGCCTAATCCCCAAGAAAGACCGGCAATAAATCCAGATCTAAAGTTATCGCCAACACCAGTTGGATCTAACTTCTGCTTCTCTTTAGGAACCCCAACATAAATAGTCTCTTTGCCATGCTCTTCAATCTGAGCACCCTTCGAACCAAGTGTTACTACACGAACCTGCACTCGATCAAATAATTGTCGATCTGTCCAACCAGTTTTTTGAATTGCAAGTGCTAATTCATACTCATTTAAAAACAAGTACTTTGCCCCTTCAATTAACTGCGCAATCTCTTTGCCATCCATACGAGCCATTTGTTGAGATGGATCTGCAGCAACTGGAATCTTCAATGACCGAGCCATCTCTGAGTAGCGCATCATCGCCTCTGGATCATCGGGTGAGATAACTAATAGATCAAACTTGCCACTTTTTTCTATGATTGGCGAGAGCTCAATATTTCTTGCCTCACTCATTGCTCCTGGAAAAAAGGATGCAATCTGATTTAACTCAGTATCGGTGGTAACCATGAATGTTGCGGTGTGTAATTTCTCTGAGACCAAAACATGTGAGGTATCAACACCATGTCGCTTAAGCCATGCTTCGTAATCAACCCAATCTCGGCCCACTGCTGCTATCAATATTGGATTTAAACCTAGCGCTCCCATTCCAAATGCAATATTGGCGCCACAGCCACCACGTCTAATTTCTAAGGTGTCGACTAAAAATGATAGAGAGACTTTGGCTAAGGAGCCGGCAACTAATGAGTCGGTGAATTTGCCACCAAAACTCATGATGTGGTCGCCACCGACTGAGCCGGCGACTGCCACCTTCATAATCTTTGAGTTACTAAAATTAGTTAAATGAATCGCCGCAGGCGCATGAGCCTTGGGCATTTGGATTATCAATTGTGAAGCCTTGCTTCTCAATTGTGTCAACAAAATCAATTGTGGCACCCATTAAATATGGAGTACTCATTTTGTCCGTAACAACCTTTACCTTCTCGGCACCAAACTCAGTAATAGTGTCGCCATCAAGTGCGCGATCATCAAAGTACAGTTGGTAGCGCAGACCTGAGCAGCCACCTGGTTGCACTGCAACACGAAGACTTAAATCATCTCGACCCTCTTGCTTTAACAAGGAAGCAACCTTTTGGGCTGCCACATCAGATAATGCAATGCTGGTACTTGTCGTTGTTGTTGTCTCTGTGCTCATACTCACTTGGTCTCCAATATTGAACTTAGGCTCATAGGCTACTAGTTCTTGCCAGATATTTCCTCATCAAAACCTGTGAGCGTTTACACTTGCTCACATGGGAATAAGTGATCTTCTACTGCTTGGCAGTGATGCAGATCTAGGTAGCGAGCGCGGTGTCTCCTGTGAGGGCGAACTGCCTGCTGCAAGTGATCCGCAATTAGTTGCCCGTGCAGTAGCCGCCCGCCAGCGGCTCGGAGATAAAGCTATGGTGTTGGGCCATCACTACCAGCGAGATGAGGTAATTGCCTTTGCCGATATTCGAGGTGATTCATTTAAGTTAGCTCAAGCAGCAGCTGATAATAGTAAGGCGGAGTTTATATTTTTCTGTGGTGTTCACTTCATGGCAGAGAGTGCGGATATTTTAACTACAGCAAATCAAAAGGTGATCTTGCCTGATCTAGCAGCTGGCTGTTCGATGGCAGATATGGCAACTGCATCCCAGGTCGCCGATTGTTGGCAGGTATTAGAAAAAGTTGGTGTTGCAAAAGTTACAACCCCAATTACCTATATGAATTCATCAGCAGCTATTAAGGCATTTACTGGCAAGAATCACGGCGCAGTTTGCACCTCATCAAATGCGGCACGGGCTATGAAGTGGGCATTTGAAAAGGGTGAGAAGATTTTATTTTTACCAGATCAACATTTAGGTCGAAACACCGCCATTCTCTCACTTGGCTTATCCCTTTCAGATTGTGTGGTTTATAACCCATGGAAGCCAAATGGTGGTTTAACAGATGACCAGATAAAGGCAGCCAAGGTAATTTTATGGCGGGGACATTGCTCAGTCCATGGCAGATTTACTATGCAAAATATAGTTGAGGTTAGGCAAAAACTTCCTGGAGTTAAGGTTTTGGTTCATCCTGAGTGCCAACATGATGTGGTCTCAAATGCAGATGTAGTCGGAAGCACTGAGATGATCATTAAAACTGTTGCCCAATCACCTGCCGGCTCTAAATGGGCAATCGGCACTGAGTTAAATCTGGTGCAACGGCTAGCAAATGAGAATCCTGATAAGCAGGTAGTTTTCTTAGATAAAACTGTCTGTTATTGCTCAACTATGAACCGAATTGATCTGCCACACCTGGTCTGGGCGATGGAGTCACTAGTAAATGGCCGGCTGGTTAACCAGATTAAGGTTAAAGATGAGGTGGCAAAGTATGCAAAAGTTGCATTAGATCAAATGTTAGCCCTACCTTAATCTCATGGCAGAAAAAAAAGGTAAGCCAACTCCTAAGCGCAAAGAGGCTGAGGCAAAGTTAAAGGTTTCATCTCTTTCACCTGGTGCTAGTAAAGAGGCAAAACGAGCTCTTAAGGATCAAGCAAGAAAGCGGCGAATGGAGGCAAGAGCTGCCTATATGCGAGGTGAAGAATCTGCTCTACCGCTTAGAGATCGCGGCGCAGCTAGAAGATTTGTAAGAAATTACATTGATGAGCGTAAATCTGTAACCGAGTACTTCCTAATTATTATCATGGTGGTCTTATTTCTCACCATCATTCCAATTCCAGCAGTTCAGCTTGCAGCTGTTGCGGTGATGTACTCGTCAATGATCTTTATTACTTTAGATGGCATATTTTTATCCCGCAGAATCAAGCGCCTGGTGAAAGAAAAATTCCCAGAAGAGCCAACTAG
>WLEM01000053.1 GCA_009704285.1 Actinomycetota bacterium | reverse complement strand
CGGTCCCAAACTCTGGATCAACTAACTCATCGGCAATAATTGGAATCATTCGATCAACTAGCGGTAGCAATACCTGCTTGCCCACCAAGTGCTTATATCTTTCATCATTTGGGTTTACCGCAACTGCGCCATCGCCCAACATAGTCTCAGCTCTGGTAGTGGCAACGGTGATATTTATATTTTCATCACCATATTTGATTGAGACAAACTCACCAGAATCATCTTTATGCTCTACCTCTATATCTGAAAGTGCAGTCAAACATCTTGGGCACCAGTTAATGATTCGCTCTGCCCGATAGATTAAACCTTGGTCATATAACTGCTTAAAGATTGTTAAAACAGCCTTACTTAAATTTGCATCCATAGTGAAGGCTTCTCGATCCCAATCAACAGAATCTCCCAAGCGCTTCATCTGATCTAATATCGCTCCACCTGATTCAGCCTTCCACTGCCAAACCTTTTCAATAAATGCATCCCGACCTAGATCATGGCGAGATTTACCCTGCGCTGCTAATTGTTTTTCCACCACATTTTGAGTTGCAATTCCAGCGTGATCCATTCCAGGAAGCCATAAAGCTTCAAAGCCCTTCATTCGCTTCATGCGAATTAGCAGATCTTGAATTGTGTGATCTAACGCGTGACCTATGTGAAGAGAGCCGGTGACATTAGGTGGTGGAATTACGATAGTAAATGGTGGCTTCTTGGATTTAGCATCTGCTTTAAAGTAACCAGATTCTTGCCACTTTTTATACAGCGGCGCTTCTATCTCTGCAGGGGAGAATGTGGCAGCTAACTCTTTTCTATTATCACCACTCATAAGGGTTGATCTTATGCGCTTTTTTCCTCAGAGCCCTTTTCACCCTTAACTGCACGCTTTGGTCCACCGGCAGTTCGAGGTAGATAAGTTGGCGCCTCCTCTTTTCTTACCACAGCTGGGGTAATGACAACCTTGCCAATCTCTTTCTTACTTGGCACTTCATACATAACCGCTAACAAAGTCTCTTCCATAATTGCGCGAAGTCCTCTAGCACCAGTACCACGCTTAATTGCTAGATCTGCAACTACCTCAAGTGCCTCATGGCTAAACTCCAACTCAACCTCATCTAAATCAAATAATTTTTGATACTGCTTTACTAACGCATTTTTTGGTTCAGTTAATATCTGCATTAAAGCTTTCTGATCAAGACTTTCCACACTGGTCATAATTGGTAGTCGGCCAATAAACTCTGGAATCATGCCAAACTTAAGTAGATCCTCTGGCATTGCATCACCAAAGATATCTGTTTTAACGACATCATCAATTGTTTGAAGCTTGGCATTAAAGCCAACTCCAGCCTTACCCTTTCGGCTTTCGATGATTTTTTCTAAGCCAGCAAATGCGCCACCGACAATAAATAAAATATTGGTGGTATCAATTTGTAAAAACTCTTGATGTGGATGTTTACGTCCACCCTGTGGTGGCACAGATGCGGTCGTGCCCTCTAATATCTTTAACAATGCTTGCTGCACTCCCTCACCAGAGACATCTCTAGTAATAGATGGGTTCTCAGCCTTTCTGGCTACCTTATCGATCTCATCAATATAGATAATGCCAGTCTCAGCCTTTTTAACATCAAAATCAGCTGCTTGAATTAGCTTTAACAAAATGTTCTCAACATCCTCACCCACATAACCTGCTTCAGTTAATGCAGTTGCATCTGCAATCGCAAATGGCACATTCAGCATTCGGGCGAGAGTTTGCGCCAATAATGTTTTGCCACAACCTGTTGGTCCTAAAATTAAGATATTGCTCTTAGACAACTCAATGGCATCATCACGCTTTGAATCCCCAGATTGCACCCGCTTGTAGTGGTTATAGACCGCAACTGATAAAGACTTCTTTGCTTTATCCTGCCCAATTACATACTGATCTAAAAACTCAAAAATCTCTTGAGGCTTTGGTAATTCAGCTAATCCTAAAGATGAGGTTTCATTGAGCTCATCAATAATAATTTCATTACATAAATCAATGCACTCATCGCAGATATAAACGCCAGGACCGGCAATTAACTTTTTAACCTGCTTTTGGGTTTTGCCGCAAAAGGAACACTTAAGTAGGTCACCTGATTCACCAATACGTGTTGTCACCTTTTGTTACTCCTTTTCGACATGGCTAAGGGTAGAACGAGCAGGTAGGTACCAGTTGTGAATTTGAAGGTAAATCTGTTCGCCTATAGCCGAATTAGATCTTTGAAAGGTAAGGATTAAAGCAGTTAAGAGTTAAGACTTAGCCTTTGCCTTACGGGTTGCCAATACCTGATCAATCAATCCGTACTCAACTGCTTCAGCAGAGGTAAGAATCTTGTCGCGCTCAATATCTTTAGCAATATCAGCTTGGCTCTTCTTTGAGTGACGAGCCAACATCTCCTCTAACAATGTGCGCATTCGCAAAATCTCTTTTGCTTGAATCTCAATATCAGAACCTTGTCCGCCACCTTCAGAGTACGGTTGGTGAATCAAAATTCGAGCATTTTCTAATGCATATCTTTTTCCAGCAGCACCACCAGCAAGTAACACCGCAGCTGCAGATGCAGCTTGTCCCAAACAAATTGTCATTACATCTGGGCGAACAAATTGCATCGTGTCATAAATTGCAGTTAGCGCTGTGAAGGAGCCACCTGGGGAGTTGATGTACATCATGATGTCTCGATCTGGATCCATCGACTCTAAGGTGAGCAATTGCGCCATAACATCATTTGCAACTGTGTCATCAATAGCCTGGCCTAAGAAGATAATTCGCTCTTCAAACAACTTTGTATATGGATCTAACCGCTTGTAACCATAACTAGTGCGCTCTTCAATTGTTGGCAGAATATAACGAGAGGTAATCTCATTTACCTTATTCATATCTGAGTTCATCGTGATGTGCCTCCGCTTCCAGAAACCTGTCCAGCTGACTTAACAACATGATCAACAAAGCCATAATCCTTGGCTTCGGCGGCGGTAAACCAACGGTCACGATCTGAATCTTCAGTAATAATCTCAGCCTTCTGGCCGGTGTGAAATGCAATTAACTCAGCCATGCTTTTCTTAGTAAAGCTCATCTGCTCTGCTTGAATTTTAATATCTGATGCCGTGCCACCAATTCCACCTGATGGTTGGTGCATCATGATGCGAGCATGTGGCAGGGCGTATCTTTTGCCAGCAGTTCCAGCACAAAGTAAAAACTGTCCCATCGAAGCTGCAAGTCCCATGGCAACTGTTGCTACATCATTTTTTATGTATTGCATGGTGTCATAAATTGCCATTCCAGCTGAGATCGAACCACCTGGTGAGTTGATGTAAAGGTAAATGTCTTTCTCTGGATCTTCAGCAGCAAGTAGGAGCATCTGAGCACAAATAGCATTTGCCATGGAATCTTCCACAACAGAACCAAGGAAGATGATTCGCTCTTTTAGTAATCGCTGATAAACCTGATCATCTAATCCACCAGCACCACTAGTTGCATTTCGTGGGGTATTACTTAGCTCCACTTTTATCTCCTCGTTTGATTTTCCTTGAAAAATACTGTCATGACCTTAACAATCTTTTACTAAAAATGCTTCCCGCTCTTAGGCTCGCTTCTGTTCGCCGTTAGCGATTATTCACTCTTTTTCTGCCGGTTCACTCTTTGGAGCAAGAGCCTCCAGGTCAACCTTTTTCCCAGATTTATCAACTACCTGTACTCGGCTTAGTACCTGAGCTAATGCTTTTGCCCGCGCCACCTCCGCCACCATGGTGGTGACCTGGCCTGCTTGGGAAACCTCTTTAATAAATTGATCTGGTGTCATGCCATAACGAGATGCGGCTCGGACTAAGTACTCAGTTAACTCAGATTCATTAACGGCCACAGATTCTGCCTTCACAATTGAATCCAGTAGGAACTCTCTAGTAATTGTGGCTTTAACCTCATCATTAACCTCAGCGCGATGTTTGGCATCATCTAATCTGCCCTCTTTTTCAAGATGGGTATTTACCTCTTCTTCAATAATTTCAGCAGGAAGTGGAATATCAATGCTGCTAGTTAACTTCTCAACCAATAAATCTCTAGCTTGCGCTCCTTGTTCCATTTGCTTCAAACGAGTCAAACGTGTTGTTAAATCACCTTTTAACTCAGCTAAGGTTTCAAACTCAGAGGCAAGCTTTGCAAATGCATCATCAACAGGAGGTAGCTCTCGCTCCTTCACCGCTTTAACACTTACCTTCACACTTCCCTTTTCACCCTCTGGCATTCCCACTAATGAGGTTTCAAAGCTTTTCTCTCCACCAGTTGAAAGTCCAACCAATGCCTCATCCAATCCATCAATCATGGAGGCAGAACCAACCTCATATGAGAGGTCATTTGCAGTACCACCATCTAAGGCTTGGCCATCTTTGGTTGCTACTAAATCAATAGTTACAAAATCTCCGGTGGCCACAATTTTTTCAACTGTAGTTAATGTGCCAAATCTTGTGCGCAATGATTGAATCTGCTCATCCACATCAGCATCAGAGACCTTTACATCATCCACTTCGATCTTAATCTCAGAAAAGTTAGGCAGCTTTATCTCTGGCCTAATATCAACCTCAACAGTGAAGGCCAAGCTCTCATTATCTTTAAGCTCAGTTATCTCCACATTTGGCCGACCAATTACCAATACATCATTTTCTTTTGCAGCTTGTGAGTACAAGGTGGGCAAGGCAGCGTTGATTGCCTCATCCAATACCGCACCGCGGCCAACACGTTGATCGATCATGGCAGCTGGAACTTTGCCTTTTCTAAATCCTGGAATATTTATCTTCTCGCTTAAACTTTTGTATGCCCCAGAGATATGTGGTGCTAATTCAGTAAAGGGCACCTCAATTGAAAGCTTTACTCGAGTTGGTGAAAGTTTCTCAACCGCGCTTTTCAATTAAATCTCTCCCTTAAAT
>WLEM01000052.1 GCA_009704285.1 Actinomycetota bacterium | reverse complement strand
GATAGGCGCGTCCTGAAAATAGGCGCAAACTTTTCTCGGAGGATAAGCGAATCTCGTTCAGTTTAGCTTCCCCCTCACTGTGGTGAATCTAGGTTAACTCTACTAGAACTTACTTACTCTTTTGCCCCGGCTTTTTTTGCCGCTGCCGCTGATTTACTATCTCTTCGTTTTTTAAGTACCCAGCCCAAGATATTTACCTGGCGAGCGCGACCAATTCCAATCGCACCTGCTGGCACATCCTCATTAATCACCGATCCAGCTGCCGTATAGGCACCATCTCCCACACTTACCGGTGCGACCAGCATGGTGTCGCTGCCGATTCTGACATGATCGCCAACCTTAGTTTTATGTTTGCTCTCGCCATCATAATTAACAAATATGGTGGCAGCGCCAATATTGCTCTCTTTTCCTATCTCAGCATCACCCACATATGAAAGGTGGGCAACCTTTGTTCCTTCACCTATTGTGGAATTTTTGATCTCAACAAAAGCACCAGCCTTGCTCTCATTAGCTAAAACACTTCCCTTACGTAAATATGTAAATGGTCCAACCTTGGCATCTTTGCCAATCTTTGACTCGGTGCAATTTGATTCAACAACCTTCGCTCCCTCATCAACTATGCAATCTTCTAGGGAAGTTCGTGGGCCAATAACAGCACCAGTTTTAATTACACTCTTTCCTGAGATTGCACACCCTGGATAGATCACCACATCGGATCCGATCTCAACCCCATGATCAATCCAGGTATTAGCTGGATCGACAATTGCTACGCCATTTAACATATGTTGGTTATTGATTCGATCTCGCATAATTGCTGAAACCTCTGCCAACTGGGCACGGTCATTAATTCCTAGCGTTTCAGTGTAATCATTGGATAAAACTGCGTAAGATTTTTTACCAGTTGAATTAATTAGTCCAATTACATCAGTTAGGTAAAGCTCATTTTGAGCATTGTTACTTTTTAGATTTTTTATAACATCTCGAAGGAGTGCCAGATCAAATAAGTAAACCCCGGTGTTGATCTCATCAATCTCTTTTTCAATCTCACTGGCATCTTTTTCCTCAACAATCTTTAAAATCTGCCCATCATCACCTCTTATAACTCGGCCATACCCAGTTGGATCAGGCAGTATCGCTGTTAAAACAGAGGCGCTCTGTTTTTCCTTTTGATGTACCTGCACAAACTCACTAATTGTTTGATGGGTTAATAGTGGGGTATCGCCAGCCAAAATTAGAACGGTGCCATCGCCTTTGTAATCAGCTAGTGCTAACTGGGTAGCACCACCTGTGCCATCTCGTTTTTCTTGAAATACGGTTTTTGCCTTTGGCGCGATCTTAGATAAGTGCTCAACTACCTCATCTTTATTAGCGCCAACTACCACTGTTAGGTTTTTAGCATTTAACTGCTCAACTGAATCTAGTAAATTTGCAATAACTGATCTGCCAGCGATCTTGTGCAAAACTTTAGATTGTTTTGATTTCATCCGCTTGCTATCGCCGGCGGCGAGGAGAATTACAAGTGATAACTCACTCATTCCTTACCCCCTTAACTTGGTGGCTCCGCCACCAGGTATCGATCCTGGACCCTGAGCTTCAAAGGCTCATGTGCTAGCCACTACACAATGGCGGAACCTGAATTATCCCTTATAACTGGTTAAATTAAAAACTTTCAATAATTCGTGCGCCATGAGTAGGTCCATTTGCTCTAACAACTGAGGAAACAACCCCGCTACTGCTTAATGCAACGGTTAAATCCATTGCATGATCATCATCTGATACCAAAAATGCAACAGTAGGTCCTGAGCCAGAGACAATCCCACCAAGTGCTCCGTAATCAACACCAACATCTAATACCAATCTAAGTGCAGGCCGTAATGAGCAAGCTGCAGGTTGTAATTCATTTGTTAATGCTTTACCTAATGCTTTTGCATCCCCGGCTCGTAATGCTTGTATCAACTGCTCACTTACAACTGGTGGGGCGATAGATAAACCTTCACGAAGTCGATCACACTCTTGATAAACAGCAGGCGTTGATAATCCTTGACCTGAAAGGGCAAGCACCCAGTTGTAATTTCCTTTAGCAAGTGCTGGCGTTATCTGATCCCCACGCCCTGTCCCAATTGCCACTCCGCCACAAATTGAAAATGGCACATCAGAGCCAATCTTGCTCCCTACTGATTCCATTTCATCTCTAGAAAGACCAAGTTCAAATAAGGAGTCCAAGCCAACAATTACCCCAGCTGCATCTGCGCTGCCACCTGCCATTCCTCCGGCAACTGGAATCTCTTTTTTCAACTTAATACTTAAATCTTTTGGCAGATCATAATTTTCAATCATTAACTGCGCAGCTTTAACCGCTAAGTTTGAGTTATCAACTGGCACGCCATTTGAGGTTTGGCCGCTGATACTGATCTTGATTCCATCATTACTCTCTGCAGTTGCAACTGTGACATCATCAAATAAGGAGATTGCTTGAAAGACGGTGGTCACCTCATGAAAGCCATCACCGCCAAGTGGGCCAACCGATAATTGTAGATTTACCTTGGCCGGAACCCGGGCGGTAACTCCTCGTGATCTCATACCCTAGAGCGTATTGCTTAGATAACTCACTTGGTGGAATTGTGCTTAATTAGTTGCTTACCAATTTGAAAAAACTGATTAATCGCCAACGCCTCACCACGAATAGTTGGATCTACCCCAGCTGCTATTAAATTACCCTCTGCATCATCAAATAACTCACCTACGGCAGAGCGCATCATCTTCCTCCGTTTGGCAAATGCCTTATCAATTACTGAGAAGGTAGCAACTCTTTGATCTTCATCTCCTAATGGCTCATGTCGAACAAAGCTAACTAAAGATGAATCCACATTGGGAACTGGCCAAAAAACTGATCTGCCAACTGAGCCAGATAACTCTAAATCTGCCCACCAATTAGCTTTTGCAGTAGGAGATCCATACTCCTTGTTATTTGGCTTAGCTGCCAAACGATGAGCCACCTCACTTTGAACCATCACAACTCCACGATTTAAGGTGGGAAATAGCTCCAACATGTTAAGTAGCACTGGTACAGAGATGTTGTAAGGAAGATTTGCTACTAGCACAGTTGGATTTGCTGGCAATTTTGTTAGCTGCATTGCATCTTGGCTGATTACCGTTAGTTTATTTGTATCAAATCCATGCTGGGCAGCTGTTATCGGTAATTGATTTGCTAATCGATCATCAATTTCAACTGCTAGTACTTGTTTAGCTTTTTCTAGTAAAGCCAAGGTGAGTGAACCAAGTCCTGGACCAATTTCAAGTGCGATATCGGTAGATTCAACAGCGGCTAGTTTTACAATCTTTCGACAGGTATTTGCATCCACTACAAAGTTTTGGCCTAATTTTTTAGTGGGTTTTAAATTCAATTGCTCAGCTAAAGCTCTAATCTCAACTGCGCCTAGCAGATTACTCATTTAAAACTTTCCAAATATGCGCTCAGCATTTTCAGAGATTGCACCAGCTAGGTAATCAACTGATTCATTTCTTAAATCTGCAATTACCCTTAAAGTGTTTGGAATCTGGGCGGGAGTATTTAAGGCCCCTCGATTTGGCATTGGCGCAAGAAATGGTGAATCTGTCTCCACTAATAACTGCTCAATTGGCACAAGTACTACCGCCTCCCGTAACTCAGGAGCATTTTTAAATGTCACAGTGCCAGCAAAGGAGAGAATGTACTCGTTGGCTATGCACTCTTTGGCCATTTCGGCATCCCCTGAGTAGCAGTGAAAAATAGTGTTGGCGGGTGCACCCTCTTGAATTAATAGATCAAGGACGGCCCTATGTGAATCACGATCATGAATGACTAATGCTTTTTTATGTTCTTTAGCCATCTTTATATGGCGGGAAAATGAGTACTTTTGTCGATCACGTAAATTCTCTGGGGTGCGGAAAAAATCTAAACCAGTCTCACCAATTGCCCTTACTCTAGGATTTGCCGCTAACTCCTCAATAACCTTTAAATCTTTTTCTAAATCTTCAACTACTGGTGCTTCATTTGGATGCAAGGCCACAGCTGCTAATACCTGGCCAACAAAACTTTCTGCACATTTAACAGACCAGATTGATTGTTCAGCGGAGTAACCAACTTGAACAACTCGATCTATACCAACTGATGCAGCCTCTGCCAGAGTTTGTTTAATTAAGGGTGAATCTGGCTCACTGTTATGAATTAACTCAAGGTGGGCATGGGAATCAACTGTTTTAGTTTTTAACGCTTGCGGAAGTGGCCCAGGTTTTCGATCAAGATCGCGGTTATGACGATCTGCCATAAATTACTTTGCCTCTTCTAATCTAGGAAATAACACATCTGTTTTTGTGACAGTACTACCTGCTGGTAATTGACCCCAATTTGCAACCTTATCGATTCTTTGCGTAGAGATATCTCCAAGCTTTTCTTGCGCACCTAAACTTACCCATAACTTTGTAGTTACCTCAGGCATTACTGGATGCAGTAAAACCGCTAAGGCACGAAGTGATTCAGCGGTGTTATATAAAATTTCATCTAACTCTGCTTTTCTAGAGGCATCTTTGGCAACTACCCATGGCTCTGACTCAGTTACATAGCCATTTACTCGCTTACAAAAATCCATAATTGCATTTATGCCGCCTTGAAAATCTAAATCACAGATTGATTTATCTGCAGTTTGCACAGTTGTAGAAAGTAGTGAAGCTAGCTCAGAGTTTTTAGCAACACCTGGAATCTTGTTATCGCAGTATTTCTCAATCATGGCAATCAACCTTGAGGCGAGATTGCCAAAATCATTAGCGAGTTCACTGGTATAGCGGGCTGCCATATCCTCCCAAGAAAATGAGCCATCACTTCCAAAAGGAATTGCCTTTAAAAAGTAATATCTAAAAGCATCAACACCAAAATCTTTAGTGATATCAGCAGGAGCAATGCCAGTTAACTTACTCTTTGACATCTTTTCACCGCCAACTAGCAGCCATCCATG
>WLEM01000051.1 GCA_009704285.1 Actinomycetota bacterium | reverse complement strand
TTAACAATTGGCATTGATATTGGTGGCACCAAGGTTCTAGGTGGGGTAGTAGATAGCAACGGCAAAATTATCGACTCTGCTAGGCGGCCAACACCTGCAAATGGTGGCCAAGAGTTAGTTGCCACAATTATTGATCTGATAAAAGAGTTTCAAGTAAAACATCAGATTGCCGGTATCGGAATCAGTGTGGCTGCGTTAATCTCTAAAGATGCGGGCACAATTGTTGGCGCGCCAAATATCGCTAATTTAAGCGAATTAAACTTTGTTGCCGAGTTAAAGAAAGTTTTTAATCTGCCAGTAATCGCCGAAAATGATGCAAATGCCGCGATGTGGGCTGAGTACAAATTTGGTAACGCCCAAGGCTTAAATCCAGTTATCTTTTTTATTATTGGCACTGGCATGGGTGGTGGTTTGGTAGTTGATGGCAAGCTATTTAGAGGTGCTAATGGAATTGGCGCAGAGTTTGGTCACATGATTGTGCAACCAAATGGATTGCAATGTGGTTGTGGGGCTTTTGGTTGTATCGAGCAATATGCATCAGGCAGTGCATTGATGCGTTATGCAAAAGAGGGGATCGCTGCAGATCCAAGCCAGGGTAAGGAGTTGCTCTCACTTTGCGATGGCGATCTTGCTCAGTTAACTGGCACGGTATTAACTCAGGCTGCGAAAAATGGAAATCAGCTAGCGATATCAGCATTTAATAAACAAGCAGATTGGTTAGGAAGTGCCTGTGCCTCTTACACATTATTACTTGATCCGCAGGCGATTGTGGTTGGTGGTGGAGTAGTAGAGGCTGGTGAGTTATTTTTAACTCCAGTAAGAAGTGCAATGGAAAAATACATGCCATTTGCTGGAACGCATTTGTTGCCAAGAATAATCGCTGCCAAACATGGAAATGATGCTGGGTTAATTGGAGCGGCAGATTTAGTTAGAGGCTAGCCCCATCTTCAAAGTCATCCTCTTTTCGGGCGGTTCGCCAAATAATTATTGCAACAGAGGATAGAAAACCCAATACCGCAGGCCAGACTCCAATAAATTCAAAATCAGTAAACCAATACAGCAGCAGGTAAGCAATAGATCCCAAGAAAGCCACAGCAGCACTTCTTTGTATTTGATCAAGATTTACTTTGCCAGGATTTGGTGGAATAAATCTATTTGTTTGATCAAATCGATCTAGCTCATCTAAATAGGTAGTGGGTGAGGATTGATCCAGGGAAAGGCCAGAGACAATTGATTCAAATTCAGCATCTACTAAATCATTCTCATTAAAATCTGATCCACGCTTAACTGCGCCAGATAAAACATCTTCAATAAATATTTTACTTTCGATGTTTAACTGCTCAATATCAAAATCAAGTGCCACATTGTGGAATGAGTTTTCAAAAGCTACTTCTCGGATATCTACTGAAAAGACATTATCAATTACCGTCATTGAATTCTCAGGATCCACCGCATGATCATTTACTGAGTAGGCAACCATTATGGGTAGATCAATTAGGTAAAGATCTCGTTCTACTACCTTCCATAGATTGCGAAGTGAATCAAGTGCTTTAAGCGGGGTTCTTGCATAGGAGTGAAGTGGTGGGTTGGGAGCTGCAACATCAGTTGGTCCTTTTGCAACTGAACCAATTAAGAACTTTAATACTGGCAGCAGCTTCATAAACCATCTTCTGTCATGCACCGATGGATTTAAAACAATTAAGCCCTCTACCTCGGAGCCCCTGATCTGACACAGTCTTAACGCCAATGCTGCACCCATGGAGAAGCCGGCGATAAAGACTCGGTCACAACTTTGTTTTAACTGCAGAAATGATTTCTCAACCTCGTCATACCACTGCTGCCAAGTTGTTTGATTCATCTGCTGCCAAGTTGTGCCATGGCCAGGCAGTAGGGGTGCGATAACTGTGTAGCCAGATTTATTTAAAAACTTTGCCCAGGGTGCGATGCTGATTGGTGTGCTGGTAAAACCATGGATTACAAGAACCCCGATTTTTCCACCCGGCAGGGTAAATCCAGCTGAGTTTGGAATGGAATTCACGCTCGAATGGTGTCATAGATTGGCTTAGCCACTAAATTATCCCTATGCCATACAAGATATTGAAGTCATTTCTGATTCCACTCTTGATGTTTATTTTCCGGCCCAAGGTGACTGGATTACGACATGTGCCAAGCACAGGCCCGGTCATCATCGCCTCTAACCACTTATCCTTTAGCGATTCAATCTTTATGCCACTGGTTGTCCCACGTAAGGTTACATTTTTAGCCAAGAGTGAGTACTTCACATCTCCTGGTTTAAAGGGCTTAATTAAAAAACTTACCTTCATCGCACTTGGTCAGGTGCCGATTGATCGATCTGGTGGCAAGAGAAGTGAGGCAGCAATCCTTACCGGTCTTCGCTTACTGCGAGAGGATCATTGTGTTGGAATTTATCCGGAGGGAACTAGATCACCAGATGGCCGTCTTTATAAGGGACGCACTGGTATTGCTCGTATGGCGATTGAATCAGGTGCACCAGTGGTGCCTGTTGCCATGTTTAATACCGCCGAGATTCAGCCCACCGGACAGGTAGTGCCAAAGGTGCAACGAGTTGAGATGGTATTTGGTGAACCAATGTATTTCACCGGGGACTCATCGGATCAAACTGTTTTAAGAGCTGCTACTAATCAATTAATGGAGAAGATTGCTGAGCTTTCCAAGCAAGATTATGTTCCCCATATGTACGCATCTGATGCAAAAGATGCCATCAAAAAGAGTTTAAGAGAGCGAACCGACTTTGATGAGGATGACGCCTAGTTACTGAGCACCAATAAATTGGCGCCTTTGAGTTAAATAATTACACATATCGCAGTTGTCTTTAGCAGCTGGCATATCTGCACTGACTACGGTAATGAAATCAGTTAATCGTTCTGCAAGGGCTTGTGGGTTTCGCTCAATCGGCCGCCAGGTGTGTTTTAACTTCAAACCAAAACCTTTATTTACATCCCCTGCTGGTTCAAGTAATGACCAAACCAATAGACCCATGAGTGAAACCTTTCTAGGTGCTCCACTTGCTGGATTTTCTAGCGCAAATGCATAGGCCTCAAGTTGTGGTTGGTATAAACCAGTTTTGTCTGAGTCTTTTGCTTGAAATTTGCAATCAATAATGCCAAATGTGCCATCGGCAAACTCAATTAACAGGTCGTATTTGCCACGGATTGCATACTTGCTGGCACTGCCATTTACATCAATCAGAGATGATTTAACCCAGCCACCTAGATCTGCCACCTTACCTTCAGGTAAAACGGGTGCGATATCGGCACAACTTTTGCCAGCAAAGTAATTTTCCTGCATATTCGCAAGATCTCCCACCAGCGGCATAAAGCCGGGGGTACGAAGACCGTGGTTGTAATTGAGCCACAGACAGCGGTGGCATGATCCCCAAGAGAATGTTAAATCTGATGGTGAGATAAATTCGCGAGCATTTCCAACTGCATTTGATGAAGCCATGATCTCTCTTTTCCGTTTCGCACTTTATAAAGTAAGTGCCTGATTTTGGTTTGTTAAGTAGTACAAGTCTGCCCCTTACCACCGACAAATGGCTAGATCGCCACGAATTAACAGCTGTGGTTAGCCAATGATCACTGCTGAAAAAATGGTAAATACGCCAAGGGCAATCATCACCACCCCGCCAAATCTGCGCATAAATATCAATCTTCTAACATCTCCTGATAACCAAATTCTGATGGTGCCAGCCAATACGCCATAGGCTCCATCTGAGATCAAAGCGACTAAGGCAAATATCCCGCCCAGTAGAAGTAATTGAGCGGTGACATTATTTTTCTCTTGATCGACAAATTGCGGCAAGATTGCAGCGAAGAAAACAATTGATTTTGGATTTAATGTGCCAACCCAAAAGCCATTTTTAATTGAAGTGAAAAAAGATGGTTTGGCCCCATCTGTATTTTGCAGATCTTCAGCGTGGGATTTACTTGCAGCAATTGCGGCATAACCGAGGTAAATCAGGTAGCCACCACCAGCCCACTGAATACCGTGGTAGAAAAGTTTTGAGCTTTGCAAAATTGGGCCAAGACCCAGAGCGACCAATACTGAGATTAAGAACATTCCGGCGGCATTGCCAATAACCGTTGCAATTGCAGCCACCCTGCCCCAAGCGATCGCCCGGGCGATGGTGAAGAGCACTGAGGGGCCAGGGGCGAGAATGATCAAAATGGTGGCTATTAAGTACTCCCAGAGCCGCGATGGGATGGCATCTGAGAGGAACACGCCTTAATCCTAAGGGTTGCCAATCTGAGGGGAATGGGTTTAAATACTCGATAGTATCGATTCGATATATCTAGTAGATAGGCACCTAGTGAGATCTCGTTCTGAGTCCTTGGAGTTTGCCCTCCTTGGCCTGCTCTCACAAGGCCCACTACATGGGTATGAGTTACGAAAGCGGATGAGTGCTATCTATGGACCATTTCGAGCTTTGAGTTTCTCTGTTTTATATCCGCAGCTTCGCAAAATGTTGGAGGCAAATTTAATTGAGGAGTCATTTGCAGATGCTGGTGGCTTATCTAGAAGATCTCGAATTGTTTATGACTTAACTACAAAAGGAAGAGAGCGTTTTTCATCCTTGATGCAAAGTGCCAGCCCAGACTCCTTTGAGGATGAGGGGTTTGAGGTTCGCTTCGCATTTTTTGGACCAACGCCACGAAATAACCGGGTAAGAATTTTAGAAGGACGCCATCGCAGATTGGTGGAGAAGGCGGAGATCGTTCGAAAAGATCTAGCAAAAATTCCAGAGGGTATTGATACCTATTTAGTTGAGTGGCGCCGTCACTCATTGGAATCAGCAGAGCGAGAGATCGCTTGGCTGGAAGAGATGATAAAAACCGAAAGGAAGAGCTCGTGAGCGTAGAAAATAAAGGGGAGATCCGGGTAGCAATAGTTGGAGTAGGAAACTGCGCCAATTCATTGATCCAAGGAATTACCTACTACAAGGATGCTACTAACGAAACCGAGATTCCTGGTTTGATGCACCCTGTTCTTGGTGGCTATCACATTA
>WLEM01000050.1 GCA_009704285.1 Actinomycetota bacterium | reverse complement strand
TGTGTGGAGTAAGTATTAGTGATTTTGATTCCCAGAGTAAGAAGGCATTAGATACTGGCAGTGAAGTAATTACCGCTGATGTGGTTGTTAATGTGGCAGGGCCTTGGTCGACTCTAATAAATCAGATGGCAGGTGCTGGAGGTGATTTCACGATGGAGTTAAAGCCATTACGTGCTGAGGTGCATCAGATATCAACACCAAAGGATATTTTGCCTGGTCCCATCATGGGAGATTTAGATCTTGGCACCTACGTAAGAAGTGGCCCTGGTGGAATTACTTTGGTTGGTGGCACAGAGCCAGAGTGTGATGTGCTTGAGTGGGTTGAACCAGACAAGGTAGATGAGGTAAATATGACAAGAACAGTTGAGGTTTTTGAATCACAGACCTATCGATTTGCTAGAAGATTTCCTGCAGCGCAAGTCCCATCCACCCCAGTTGGTGTAGTTGGTGTTTATGATGTCTCATCTGATTGGACACCAATCTATGACAAGACTGATGTGCCAGGCTTTTATGTGGCAATTGGAACTAGTGGAAATCAATTTAAAAACGCCCCAGGTGCTGGCTTGATTATGGCCCACCTAATCAATGAGGTGGAAAAGGGTGCAGATCATGATAATCAGCCGGTGGTTTATCAATGCACAAAAAGTAAGAGTGCAATTAACTTAGCGACATTTTCTAGAAAGCGCGCCCGTAACCTAACTAGCGGAACGGTAATGGGTTAAAGCAAGTAAAGCGGTATTAGTGACCTAGGTAAGCTTTTGTTACCTTGTCATCAGCACTTAACTCCTTAGCGCTGCCACTGATCTTCACCTTGCCAGATTCAAGAACATAGGCACGATCTGCAACCTCAAGGGCGGCGGTAGCATTTTGTTCAATCAACAAGATAGTTACACCTTGCTGGCGAATCTTCACAATAGTCTCAAAGATTAACTCAACTAACACAGGTGCTAATCCCATAGATGGCTCATCTAGTAGTAGCAGCTTTGGATCACCCATTAATGCCCGGCTTACTGCGAGCATCTGTTGCTCACCACCTGACATAGTTCCGGCACGTTGATTAATTCGCTCCTTTAATCTTGGGAATAGATCTAAGACTCGCTCCATATCAGCATTAACAGCTGCTTTGTCATTTCGTAAGAAGGCCCCTAACTCAAGATTTTCCTTAACTGTCATGCGAGGAAATATTCGACGACCCTCAGGTGAGTGGCAGATACCCATAGCCACGATCTCGTGTCCTGGCATGCCATCAATTCGCTTGCCATTAAATGAGATCTCACCAGATTTTGGCTTTATTAATCCAGAGATAGTTCGAAGTGTGGTTGATTTACCAGCACCATTTGAACCAATCAAGGTAACAATCTCACCCTTTTCAACAGTTACCGATACATCTTTAACAGCAATGATCTTGCCGTAGGCAACTTGAATATTTTTAACCTCTAACATTGAACTCATTTGCGGGCCACCTTAGGTTTACCAAGATAAGCCTCAATGACTCTTGGGTTGTTCTTAATCTCATCTGGGGATCCTTCAGCGATCTTCTCGCCCTGATCCAAAACAGTTACTCGTTGAGACAATGACATAACTACCTTCATATCATGTTCAATCAACATCACTGCAATATCTCGCTCTGCAACCAACTTATTAATAAACTCAATAAATACCTGTGACTCCTGGGCATTCATGCCAGCAGTTGGCTCATCAAGAAGTAAAACCTTTGGATCTAGTGCTAATGCTCTAGCAACCTCAAGCCGGCGTTGATCACCATATGAAAGGTTTCTAGCAAACTCATGAGTCCACTTTCCAACACCTGCAAAATCTAGGATTGATTGGGCCTTATCCTCAGCATCAGACTCCTCTTTGCGCTGCTTTTTAGTGCGCAAAATTGTTGAGGTGATGCCAGATTTTAGGTGTGAGTGCATTGCGACAAGTAAGTTCTCTTGCGCAGTCATCAAACCAAATAGCCGGATGTTTTGGAAGGTTCTAGCAATTCCAATTGAAGCAATCTTGTGTGGTGGCAGATCGGTGATATCCCGATCACCAAAAATAATATTTCCAGCAGATGGCTTATAAAGACCAGTTAAAACATTGAAGAAGGTGGTCTTACCAGCACCATTTGGACCAATAAGGGAAACAATTGATTTATTTGGAATATTAAAGCTGACATCATTGACTGCAAGTAGGCCGCCAAATGCAACTGAAATATTCTTAGCCTCTAATGCATTAGCCATTACTTACCTGCCTTCTGCTTTTTACCATCAGCTTCAGCACCATCAAGCTCATCCTCATTCATCAAAAGCTTCATGCGAGACTCAGGAATCAAACCTTCACGCTTATAAAGCATCATCAAAATTAAGACGACTCCAAATAAGAGGAATGTGAAGGAGGTGAAATCAACCTTGGTGCCAAATGTGTCGTTATAAACCCGGCCAAAGGCAGATAAACCATTTCCATTTATCCAGGAGAGTACGAAGGCACCCAAAATTACGCCCCAAACATTTCCCATACCGCCCAATACCACCATGGCAAGAAGGAAGATTGAGATGGCAAAGTTAAATCGCTCGGCGTAAACACCATTTACGTGGGTAGCAAATGCCACACCACCTAAACCACCGGCAAAGGCACCTACTGCATAAGCTGCAAGTTTTGTGCGCATCAATGGCACACCCATCATTGAGGCTGCTAACTCATCCTCGCGAACTGCAAGCCAAGCCCTACCTAATCGACCACGTCGCAGACGTAATGAAATGAAAACCATAATTGCTGTTAGGAATAAGAAGAGCAGTAATTTCCAACCGGCATCAAATGGTCCAAGATTTTTAAATCCAGCTGGAATTGGATCCACCACCACAATTCCCTTTGTACCGTTGGATATGTTGAAGCCAAAGAAGTTCTCACCATTAAAGAAGACCTGCGGAATAATCTCACCAAAGCCAAGAGTTACCAACGCTAGGTAATCACTCTTTAAACGAAGAGTTGGTGCGCCAATCAATACACCAAAGAGTGCGCAGACAAAGCCACCAATAATCAAAACCATCCAGAAGTTGATGTGAATTCCAGGAGTTCCTGCTGGTACTGAGCCAAAGAAGTGAATATTTAGGAAGTAGAAAAACTCTGACATAAACCAACCTGCGCAGTAACCACCAATTGCCCAAAATGCCACGTATCCAAGATCGAGTAAACCTGCGTAACCAACCACAATATTTAATCCCAAGGCCATAATTACATAAACAAGTGATTCATTAACTGCAGATGGTGGCATCCATTGGTATACCGTCTGATAAATACCAGATGGCAAGCCATCCCATGGAAGTAAAAATTGGTAGGTTAAGAAAAGAAATAAGCCAGCGATGGTGTAACCGCGAATCCAGTTGCGGTTTGATTTAGAAACATTATTGGCTGCTGAAACTTTTGCCATCGGCTTAGACCTTTTCCGTTGTTACTTTGCCCAAAAGCCCGGCTGGCTTAAAGACCAAGATAATAATAAGGATGGTAAAGACCACTGACTGCGACCATGCCTGGCCAAATGCGATTGGCAAACCATCATTTAATCCTTGGATTAATCCGATAAGCAATCCACCAACTACTGCGCCCCAAAGGCTACCAATTCCACCCAATACCGCAGCAGTGAAAGCAATCAGACCAAGCTGGAAGCCAAGGTTGTAGTTGGTAGTACCAATTGATTGCTGATACAAGAGCCCCGCAGCTCCCGCCATCGCCCCACCAATTGCGAAGGTAAATGCGATTGTCTTGTTCACATTAATACCCATCAATGTTGATGCATCTTTATCTTGGGAGGTAGCACGCATCGCTTTACCCTGCTTTGTGTTATTTACCAAGTAATTCAGCGCAAGAAGAAGTGGGAAGCCAATCAAAAATAACCAGATAGTGAGCATGCTAATTCTTACCTCACCAATATAAATGTCACCACTTGGGATAACAGTTGGCCACTGACGTGGGGTTGATCCATTCCACTTTAAACCAATGAAGTTAAGCAAGAAGGACATACCAACTGCGGTAATCAAAGTTGAAAGACGTGGAGCGTTACGCAATTTACGATAAGCAAAGCGTTCAATCAGCACATTTACTACCGCACCAAAAACCATAACCGCAACCAGGCAGAGGGCAAAGGCAAACCAGCCAAAGCCATTTGATTCATCTGCGCCAATCCAATAAGTAATAAAAAATGAGGAGAAGACGGCGCTAAGCATGAAAAGGTCGCCATGGGCAAAGTTAATTAACTCGATAATTCCATAAACAAGGGTGTAACCAAGTGCAATCATCGCGTAAATCAAGCCGTTACGAAGACCGGCGATCGCAGACTGAGCAAACTGGTCAGGAGATTCAATAATATTTATTAACATCCAAAAAGCAGCGCCAAGACTAATTATGATTGCGCCAGCTCTTTCAATACGTTGGCGGCGGATTTGTCCAGGGGTACCGCTAAATTTTGTTGCTACTGCAGCCTTGGCCACGTAAACCTCTTTCAAAATATCTAGGTACTTCCCGTTTTTCTAACCTTAACTGACCTTAAAAGATACAGTAAAACCTAAGTTTTGATAAGTAAAAATTTGTGTCTTTTTGCTGAGAGTCAAGATAAGGGCGGCTACTTTTTACAGCAGCCGCCCAAATCTTATAGTTCTAAAGATCTAGAACTAGTTAACAGTGATCTTTGTTTGGAAGGTCTCTGTGTTGTCCTTAACGATAAGAATAGTAATATCCTTTGAAAGAATATCGCCATTCGCATCGAACTTCAGCTCTGTACCAACTACTGATTCAGATGCTGGGATAACAACAGTCTTCATAGCCTCAAATACACCCTTACGAGTTCCATCTGAAACTGAAATAGCCTTCAGAATTACTTGGGCTGCTGCTGCACCGTATACAGAGAATGAGCTAGTTGGAGCCTCACCGTACTCTGCTTGGTAATCAGCTTGGAACTTCTCGGCAGCGCCACCCTTAGGGAACTGATCAATTGAAAGACCAGTAAATGAAAGGTATGCACCTTGTGCCTCTGGAAGTGCTAGGAAGTCTGGATAACCAGTGAAACCATCTGGCATCATGAACTTAACC
>WLEM01000005.1 GCA_009704285.1 Actinomycetota bacterium | reverse complement strand
TCTTTTGCTAGCTCGTTAGTGGAAATTCATGCCCAATCCTCATCTTCTAAATTAACAAAACCAGGAGTGGCCAGGGAGTTGCTGGATCGCTTTGCCGGTATAGATCTAACCGACTACCAACAAACCTTTGATCAGTATCAGCAAATGCTGCGAAGAATAAATGAATTAAAAGAGCAGCTATCGCAAGCAGATCGACAGATTGCAGAGCTTTCCGAGTTAGCTGATGAGTTTGCGAAATTAAACCCCAGATCTGGTGAATTGGTTGAGATTGAAAATGAGATTGCCAAGTTGGGATCCGTTGAGGTTTTGAACCAGGCGGTATCTGCTGCTCTAAATCTTTTTGAAAATGAGGATTTGTCAGCAGTCAACATGCTTCAGCAGATACGAAAGAGTCTAGATCAGGTAAATGGTAGGGATAAACATCTAGATGCAATTACTGAAAGATATACCGAAAGTTTGCTTAATCTGCAGGATATATCTAGCGATCTGAGTTCGTATCTATTACAGCTTGAAGCTGATCCAAATCGATTTGAGAAATTGCAGGATCGAAAAGCCTCTTTAAACTCACTGCTTAAAAGGTATGGCAAGGGCAGTGATAAAGAGGCTGCATTTGAACAATTATTAATAGATGGCAAAAGTGCCAAGGAGCGGATAGTTGATTTATCTGGTGGAGATCAGCGGGTAGCAGAGTTGCAGAAGGAAGCTGATTCACTCTTCAAGCAATTGCAGGAGCAAGGTTTGGCACTTAGTAAATTACGCAAAGAAAAGGGTGAGAATTTATCTTCGCAGGTAACAGATGAGGTTAGAAGTTTATCCATGCCAAACGCTTCTTTTGTAATTGAACAAACAGTAGGAGATTTTAAAAACAGCAAATCATTTACCGCCAATGGAATTGATGAGATATCAATTCTGTTTTCAGCACACTCTGGTGGCACCCCACTTGCATTGAATAAGGTAGCAAGCGGAGGTGAGTTATCTAGGGTGATGTTGGCTTTAGAGGTTGTAATAGCAGAGGCGGAGCCCATCGGAACATACATATTTGATGAAGTAGATGCCGGTGTTGGTGGCAAAGCGGCAATTGAAGTTGGAAGGCGGTTATCCAAGTTATCAAAATCAGCCCAAGTAATTGTGATAACCCATTTGGCTCAAGTTGCTGCCTGGGCCGATAATCATTTAGTAGTGAAGAAGAGTGAAAATGGATTGGTAACACAATCTGATGTGATGGAGGTCAGTGCTACTGAGCGAAAGATTGAGATTGCAAGAATGTTGAGTGGTCAAGAGGATTCTCAAACTGCACAAGAGCATGCTGGTGAGTTATTGGCTATCGTGAGGAATGCGTGATAATCTAGTCTTCCATGACCGCCAATCATGTGAGTAAACATATCTTTGTTACAGGTGGCGTCGCCTCAAGTTTAGGCAAAGGTTTAACAGCATCCAGTCTGGGTCGTCTATTGCGGGCTCGAGGACTTCGGGTAACCATGCAAAAGCTTGATCC
The DNA here is from genome assembly GCA_009704285.1 of Actinomycetota bacterium. Next base: position 11,355 of record WLEM01000005.1, on the reverse strand, counting down.
CTATCTAAATGTTGATCCAGGAACAATGAATCCATTTCAACATGGTGAAGTCTTTGTCACCGATGACGGTGCTGAAACTGATCTGGATATCGGTCATTATGAAAGGTTTTTAGATACTAATCTGCATGGTTCAGCCAACATAACTACCGGGCAGATCTATTCAAAGGTCATTGCCAAGGAACGCCGTGGTGAGTACCTGGGAGAGACGGTGCAGGTAATTCCACATATTACTAACCAGATTAAAGACGCCATGAAAGCTATGGCAGGTCCTGATGTTGACGTAGTGATCACAGAGATTGGCGGCACAGTTGGAGATATCGAGTCCCAGCCATTTTTGGAGGCAGCAAGGCAGATAAGACAAGATGTTGGTCGAGATAATGTTTTCTATCTTCATGTTTCTTTGGTGCCCTATATGGGTCCAGCTGGTGAGTTAAAAACAAAGCCAACCCAACACAGTGTTTCAGCGCTTAGATCCATCGGTATTACACCTGATGCGATCGTGCTACGCAGTGATCGACAGATACCTGAATCTGTTAAAAAGAAAATTTCCCTCATGTGTGATGTTGATGTTGATGGAGTAGTTGCTGCAGTTGATGCACCCTCGATTTACGATATTCCAAAAGTTTTGTATTCAGAAGGATTAGATGCATATGTAGTTAAACGTCTAGGAATTAAGTGTGGCGATGTTGTTTGGGGTGAGTGGGAGGATCTGTTAAACAAGGTGCATAATCCAAAACACCAAGTTACTGTTGCCTTGGTTGGTAAGTACATCGATCTGCCCGATGCCTATCTTTCTGTTACCGAAGCTTTACGTGCTGGAGGTTTTGCCAACTTTGCCAAGGTAAACATCAAATGGGTGGCTAGTGATGATTGCGCGACTGAAAACGGAGCGGCTGCAAACTTAGGCGATGCTGATGCAATCTGTGTCCCTGGTGGGTTTGGTGTAAGAGGAATTGAAGGAAAACTGGGAGCTTTAAAATATGCCCGCGAGAATAAAATTCCAACCCTAGGTCTTTGTCTTGGATTGCAATGCATGGTCATTGAGGTGGCGCGTAACTTAGCTGGAATCAAAGATGCAAACTCAGCTGAGTTTGATGAAGCAACAAGCAACCCGGTTATCTCAACAATGAGTGATCAAGTTGAGATTGTCGCAGGTCATGGCCAGATGGGTGGTTCGATGCGACTTGGTCTTTACAAAGCCGATCTACTCCAAGGATCAGTTGTAGCTGGTGTTTATGGCAAGAATCAAATAAGTGAAAGACATCGCCATCGATATGAAGTCAACAATAAGTATCGTGATCAGATTTCAAAAACAGGATTGGTTTTCTCAGGTCTTTCTCCAGATAAGCATTTAGTTGAGTTCGTTGAATTACCTAAAGAAGTTCATCCATATTATGTAGGAACGCAAGCACACCCAGAGTTTTTATCCAGACCAACCAAACCACATCCTTTATTTGCCGGATTGATTGCGGCAGCGATCGCAAAGCATGGTAAGTGATCATTTAACTGATTTTTTTAATTACCTTTCCATAGAAAAGGGATTAGCTAGTAATACAACCGAGGCATATCGTCGTGATCTGGAGCGATTTTTTCACTATTTATCGATAAACCAACTTAATCTGGCCCAGGTAACCGCCGAGGAATTGGTGGGCTATGTCTCCTGGCTGAGGGGAAGATCTAATACGGAGTTTAAAATTGGTGAATCTTCAATTGCAAGAAACATAATCAGTCTGCGAAGTTACTTCACCTACCTTTCAAAAGAGCATCAATACTCAAATCCCACCTTAAATTTTTATCCACCAAAAATTCCAAAACGGCTGCCCAAGGCACTTACTGTTGAACAGATCATGAGTATTTTAGAGATCGCAGGTGATGATCTAATTTCACTTCGCGATAGAGCCTTACTTGAGCTTTTATATGCAACTGGCGGGCGAGTTACTGAGATTATTAATCTCAATACCACCGACATCTCAACTATTGGAAATGAAGATTCAGAGATTACAACAGTAAGAGTAAAAGGTAAGGGCGGAAAAGAACGAGTGGTTCCCATCGGAAGCTTTGGATTAACTGCAGTAACTGATTACCTAACAAGATCAAGGCCAACCTTAAGCAAGGTGTTGACTCAAAAAGCGTTGTTTCTAAATCAAAGAGGTGGCAGATTAACTAGGCAAAGTGCCTGGAGCATCGTTGCAAATAGAGCAGCACGGGCTGGTTTGGCTGAAGTTGTAACACCTCACTCAATGCGACATTCATTTGCAACTCATTTATTAGATGGGGGAGCCGACATCAGAGTGGTGCAGGAGCTACTTGGACATGCCTCCGTAACTACAACGCAGATTTACACATTAATTACCATTGATCGCTTGCGTGAGAGTTACGCAAGTGCTCATCCTAGAAGCAAATAGTTTTAGCGACCGCGTAATCTTCTAGCGATAATACTTTGATCACCTTTGGCTTCAAGGTCAGCAATAATTATTGAAAGAGATTCTCGAACAATTCTGCCTCGATCTACCGCAAGCCCTAAATCACCACGAAGTGCTAGCCGTGCTTGATCTAGATCGTAAAGTTCATCAGGGGATAGATAAACAGTAATTTTCTCATCATGTTTTTCTCGTCCACTTGGCGCACGATCAAAGGCATTTACTCTTCTTCTTGGTGTTTGGCGAACTGAATTTTTTGGTGTGGGCGCTGCAACTGGTGCTTGAGTTATCTCTTCGCTATTTTCACGTTGACTTGGCACCGCACTTAATGTGGCGGTATTACGGAATAACTCATCTGCTCCAGGCAAACTTACGCGACGACTCATTTTGCTCCTCCTCTGGCAATTAATTCTCTAGCTAATCTTCGGTAAGAGGCAGAGCCTGAGCTACTGCTGGCATAAGCGGTGACTGGCACTCCTGCAACTGTGGACTCTGAGAATCTGACAGTTCGAGAAATTATGGTGTCAAACACCTCATCTGGGAACTCTTTATCAATCAACTCCAGCACCTCACGTGAGTGGCTTGTTTTGCGCTCAAACATAGTGGCAAGGATTCCTAGAATTTCTAACTCAGGGTTTGTATTCTCTTTAATCTTTTGAATAGTTTTCTTAACTAATGAAAGACCTAGCACAGCAAAGTACTCACACTCCATCGGGATGATTACACCATTTGAAGCGGTCAATGCATTAACAGTTAATGTGCCTAAAGATGGAGAGCAATCAATTAAAATCACATCGTACTTATCAAGTACTGGCGCAAGTAATTTACGCAACTTATGCTCTTTAGCAATTTCCGATACAAATGCAGCTTCAGCAGCTGCTAGATCCTCATGACCTCTGATGAAGTCAAGACCAGCAACTGATGATTTAAGAATGAAATCCTCTAGTTTTGCCTCTGAATCATTTAGTAGGTACCAAATTGAGCCGTACTGTTCACGCAACGCAGGTCCCTTAATACCTAATCCGGTGGTCATTGAGGCTTGTGAATCGAAATCAATTAGTAAAACTCTGCGACCAACCTCAGCAAGTGCTGCGCCAAGATTGATAGCGGTGGTTGTCTTTCCAACTCCACCTTTTTGATTAACAACTGAAATAACTCTTGCAAGTCCTGCTTCTGGAGTTTTGGTTGGCTCTGCAAAATTCACTAATTTTTTGCCCAAAACATCAGCAGTCGTTGCCAAACTCTCCTCTCTTGGAGAACGAGTTGGTTTCAATGTCGATTTAGCGTTTAACCGAGAAGTCTGTCTAGCGTTTTTTCCCATGCCCAGAACCTACGGTGGGGCATGTGCAAAGGCAAGGATGTGTGAAGTATCTTGTGCGCATGTCGCAAGAAAATTTATCCACAGCTGCCAACCCACCTGCCTCAATAACCGATGGGCGAGTAGCTGGTTTTTCCTTGCATTTAACTAATTTTGACGGTCCTTTTGATCTGCTGCTGCAATTGATCTCACGCCACAAGATGGATATCACCGAGGTGGCACTGGGTGCGGTCACAGATGAGTTCATCTCCTACATAAAGCAGTTGGAGAATGCTGATCAAGGCTGGGATTTAGACAAAACAACTGAATTTCTAGTTGTGGCAGCAACCTTGTTGGATTTGAAGGCAGCCAAATTGCTTCCAAGCGGGGAGGTAGATGATGAATCTGACCTTGCCCTACTTGAAGCACGCGACCTTCTATTTGCCCGACTACTTCAATATCGAGCATTTAAAGAGATTGCCGCGATCTTTTCCGAAAGAATTGATCGAGAGGAGAAATCCTTTGCCCGTTTAGTGGCGTTGGAGCCCCATTTTGCTCAATTACTTCCAGAGGTATTAATCGGAGTAGGAGCTCAACGATTTGCGGCGATTGCTAATCGAGTGTTAACTCCAAAAACAACCCCAGCTTTTAGCATTGATCACCTGCACCAACCTCTAGTTAGCGTAGCCGAGCAGGCTACAAAGGTGGTTGAACACCTTCGGCGTGCCGGCCGAGCAACCTTTAGAGCCTTAATTGCCGATGCTGATTCAACCTTGGTAGTAGTGGCTCGATTCCTATCCCTGCTAGAGCTTTATCGTGAAGGGGTGGTTAGATTTGAACAGATGGTTTCCCTAGGGGAATTGCAGATCACCTGGATCGGAACTGCTTCTGGTGAAGTTAGAGTTAGCGATGAGTTTGATTTACCAGTACAAACGATAGATGAGGCCGATAATGTCTGAAGTTGAACTACAACGTTGTCTTGAGGCGATTCTGATGGTGGTAGATGAGCCGGTTTCCGAGCTTGTTTTAGCTCAAATCATTGAGGCACCAACTGAGGAGATAAGCGCCGCCCTGATCTCACTTGCGGCTAAATATGAAGCAGAGCAACGAGGGTTTGAGTTACGTCAAATCTCCGGGGGATGGCGTTACTACAGCCACCCTGAGATGTCTCAATTGGTTGAAAAGTTTGTTTTGGATGGTCAACAAGCCCGTTTAACTCAAGCAGCTCTAGAAACCTTATCTGTCATTGCTTATCGCCAACCTGTTTCAAGAGCTCGAGTATCGGCCATACGCGGGGTTAATGTGGAGGCTGTAATGAAAACCTTAGTTAATCGAGGATTGGTTGAAGAGGCTGGGATCGAGGGGGAATCTGGTGCGGTCTTATATCAAACCACCTCATTCTTCTTGGAGAAGTTAGGGCTTAATTCAATCTCAGATCTGCCTGCGTTAGCACCATTTTTGCCGGACATCGATGGCTTGGATGAGTTGCTTTCAACCTTAACTGATTGATTTCTTATTAGGTTTAGCCTCCAACATAAGCGCGGTAAACTAATGCATGGGCTTAACTCGGTTAAATAAAATCATTGCAGATGCTGGTATTGCAAGTCGTCGCGCTGCCGATCAATTAATTCTTGATGGTCGTGTAAGTGTGGATGGAGAAACCATTATTGAGCTCGGCGGCAAGTATGATCCGGAAAATCATGACATTAAAGTAGATGGTGAGAGTTTAAAGATAAATAAGTCTAAAACTTATCTAGCATTTCATAAACCAACTGGTGTTATTTCAACCATGTCAGATCCAGAGGGGCGAGCTAATTTAGGGGATTACTTTGCAGATAGAAAAGATCGTCTCTATCACGTTGGTCGATTAGATAAGGATTCAGAGGGTGTAATTTTGTTAACCAATGATGGGGAGCTGGCTCATAGAGCTACCCATCCTTCATATGGTCTGGAGAAGAAGTATCTGGTTGAAATTGAAGGAGAGTTCAATAAGGCGCTATCTGATCAACTGCTTCAAGGGGTCAAACTGGAAGATGGTCTCGCTAGAGCGTTAAAAGTGGTTCATATTAGGGCGGTTTCGAAAAATCATCATTGGGTGGAGATCACAATCCATGAGGGCCGGTATCACATAATTAGAAGACTGATCGAGAGTTTGGGAACTAAGGTGCTGCGATTGATCCGATTAGAGTTTGGTCCCATCGCCTTAGGAGACATGAAGGTTGGCCGACACCGTGTATTAAATTCCCAAGAAATGACTAATCTCTTTAACCTGTTAAATATTAAACAATAAAGCGACAATATAAAAAACTATTTAGATATTTATCGGTATTGGAAGCCCTGACGAATATAGGTTTATCGACAAAACCGGGCACAATTTTCTATCGTTTTATCGATTTATAGGTTTTTTAGCGATCCTTCAATTACCAATATATAGATAAATAGGTTTTCAATACCTGCCTAAAAGGTTAAAGCGACATCTAGACAAATTTATTTAACTTTAATCGCTCGTTCAGTTCTTCTCGATACTATTACTAGATGCGAATCAGAGGTATTAGGGGAGCAATCCAGTTAGATAGAGATAGTGCTGAAGAAATGGTCGAGGCTGTTTCAGAGTTACTGACTCAGATGCTTACTGCCAACCAAATAGAAACTGAGGATTTGATCTCTATCATTTTGACCGCTACCCCAGATTTAATCTCAGAATTTCCCGCTGTGGCAGCTCGGAAAATTGGGTTGGGCACCGTCCCCCTGTTGTGTTCGGTAGAAATTGATGTGGCTCAAGCACTTCCTAGGGTTGTGCGGGTACTTATGCACGCTCATTTAGAGCGCTCACTTTCGGATGTGAAGCATATTTATCTGCGTGGAGCGACGGTCTTACGCAAAGATTTAGCTCAATGATAAAGAATGTTCGCATTGTAGGCGCCGGTTTAATCGGTACCTCAGTCGGATTACGCTTAAAAGCTTCAGGAGTTAGCGTTGAAATTGTCGATATCAACTCCAACACCCAGAAATTAGCTGCTGATTTAATCAAGGGTGAGGTAATTGCCGATCCAGAACTAATTGTCATCGCTGTTCCAGCAGCTTTAAACACGCAGGTAGTAATAGAGCAATTAAATAAGAATCCAAGATCGATTGTTTGTGATTTATCCAGTGTTAAGTCTGATCTTCTACTTAAGGTTAAAGAGTTATCAGTGAATAACGAAAACTTCTTCTCATTGCATCCTATGGCAGGCCGAGAGGTGGCCGGTGCTGAAAATGCGAGAGCAGATCTCTTTGAGGGTCGAGCTTGGATTGCAATTACCGATTCATTTTTTGATGCAAAAAATCAGGAAATTGCTCAGGAATTTGTTGATATATGTGGGGGCACTCTCTATTGGTTAAGTTCATCAGAACATGATGATTTGGTCGCAAGGATTTCTCATCTGCCTCAAATTTTAAGCTCTCTACTTGCCGGATCATTGTATGAGATTTCAAGTGAAAATTTAAACTTAGCGGGCCAAGGTTTAAGAGATCTAACAAGATTAGCAAGTGCTGATGCTCAGTTATGGAGTCAAATAATTATTGAAAATCAGAGCTCTATAACGCCAGTAATTGATTCTATTATCACCAGTTTAGAAGAGGTCAAACAAAGTATTGCAAGTAAGAACTCAAATGAATTAATTGATTTCATTGATAAAGGCCGCGAAGGTAAAAATAAAATACCCGGTAAACACGGAGCTAAAAATAGAGATTACGCTTACTTACCGATAGTTATCGATGATAAGCCTGGTGAGTTAGCTCGAATTTTTAATGAATGTGCAAAGGTTTTGGTTAATATTGAAGATCTCAGCATTGAACATTCACCTGGACAAGAAACAGGATTAATCACCTTGGCCTTGTCGGCAAATGATTGCAAGATACTTTCAAAGCACTTAGAAAATCTAGGATTTAAGGTTCATCCGGCCAAAAATCGATAAATATCTTTAATTACTAAAGATAGACTGACCTCATGTCCAATCTGGTCTTAGCAATCGACGGTCCAAGTGGCTCGGGTAAATCTTCCACCGCAAAAGCAATAGCGCTACGTGCTAATTGGAGTTATCTCGATACTGGCGCTCTATACCGTGCCGTAACTTATTTGGCGCTAGAAAATAAGATTGAAGCAGAAGATGACCTTATTGATCACCTGGAAAAAAACTCAATAGTTTTCGATACAAATCCATCTGATCCTAGAATTTTTGTAAACGATAAAGACATCTCTCAGGAGATTAGGTTGCAGAGAGTTAACAACTTAGTGAGCAAAATTAGTGCCATGCCGAAGGTTCGCAAGCTCTTACTTGAGATTCAAAGAAAATATATTGATGATGCACCGATCGGTATAGTTGTTGAAGGTCGTGACATTGGAACTGTTGTTGCCCCACATGCCCAATTAAAAATTTATCTGCATGCCGACATCGATGCAAGAGCTTTGCGTCGAGAAAGTGAAATGCTTGAAGCCGTTGATCGAACAGAGGTAGGTAAATCTCTGTCTAGTAGGGATGAAATTGATTCAAATAGGGCAGTTTCTCCCTTAACTCAAGCCGAAGATGCAGCGGTCATCGATTCCACCAGATTGTCTCTGCAAGAGGTCGTTGATCAAGTTTGGAAATGGTTAAAACAAAGGAATCTTTTGGGTCTTCCAACTATCGCCGTTATTGGTAGACCAAATGTTGGTAAATCCACTCTGGTGAACCGAATGATTGGCCGGCGTGAAGCGATTGTTGAAGATACACCTGGAGTTACCAGGGACCGGGTTAAATATGAAGCAGAGTGGAATGGCCGTAGATTTTTCTTAATTGATACAGGTGGCTGGGAGGTAAAACCAGAAGGGATTTCAGAGAAGATAACAGCTGGTGCAGAAGCTGCCATCAACGAAGCAGATCTAGTTATGTTTGTAGTTGATTCACAGGTTGGTGCCTTAGATGAGGATCAATCATTGGTTGATCTACTTCGAAAGAGTGGAAAGAAAGTTATTTTGGTTGCAAACAAAATTGATAATGCCGAAGATGAATCTGATGGTTACGCTCTTTGGAATTTAGGCTTGGGGGAGCCGCGTTTTGTATCAGCATTACATGGCCGGGGAAGTGGTGATCTTCTGGATTTTTTGATCTCACAACTGCCAGAGGTTGGAACGGCTCAGGTTGATGATGGATATCGCAGAGTTGCTCTAGTTGGTCGTCCAAATGTTGGTAAATCCAGTTTGCTGAATGTATTGGCGGGTGCGCCAAGAGTTTTAGTAGATGATGCTGAAGGAACAACTCGTGATGCTGTTGATGAATTAATTGATTTCGGTGGATCAACTTGGAGATTTATCGATACTGCTGGAATTAGAAGAAGAGCACACCAAGCAAGTGGTACTGATTACTACGCATCTCTTCGTACCTCCATTGCATTGGAGCGTGCCGAAGTAGCGCTAGTTATTTTTGACGCATCCCAAATACTTACTGAGCAGGACATACGAATAGTTTCAATGGCCGATGAGGCAGGAAAAGCTTTGGTAATTGTTATGAATAAATGGGATTTGGTTGATGAAGAGCGCCAACTGGTATTAGATAAAGAAATAGAACGCCAACTGGAACGCTACCCCTGGGCTCAGAGGGTAAATCTCTCAGCGAAAACAGGCTGGCATCGAGATCGCTTAGCACCTGCGCTTCGAACAGCTTTAACAAATTGGGAAAAGAGAATCCCGACAGCTAAATTAAATGCCTTCCTTGGAGAGTTAGTTGGGGCCAACCCACCACCAGTTAGAGGCGGAAAACAGCCAAAGATTAAATTCGCTACCCAAGCTGGTACCTGCCCGCCAAAATTTGTGGTCTTTGCTAATGGATTTCTGGAGAACGCCTATCGCCGCTTTATTGAACGTCGATTGCGCGAAGTCTTTGGTTTTGATGGAACCCCAATCGAGGTTGCTGTGAAAGTAAAGGAGCGTGATGAGTCTTAATATTCCCAACCTCCTCACCTTACTTCGTGCTTTAGGAGTTCCACTTTTTCTCTATCTATTTCTAGTAATGGAGGAGCCGGTAGCTAGTTTTATCGTCATAACAATTGGAGCGATAACTGATTATTTCGATGGAAAAGTCGCCCGGGCGTTAAATCAAACCTCAGATTTTGGAGCAAAGTTTGATCCGGCGGTTGATCGGCTATACATAGGCGCAGTGATAATTGCTTTCGCGATCAAGGAGTATTTACCCTGGTGGTTAGTGATTGCGATCATTAGTCGGGATCTAATCTTGTTGCTGGTGGTTATCTCACAACGAATGCGTAACATCGCCTTTGTAGAAGTTACCTTTTTAGGCAAGGCGGCAACCTTTAACCTTCTCTATGCATTTCCCTTCCTACTGCTTGAAGATCTGCCTCTAGTTGGTATCTGGTGCTATCGAGTTGGATGGGCCTTTGCTATCTGGGGATTGTGCCTGTACTTTTACACAGGAATTCAGTATTTTATAAAAGGTATAAAACGACCAAAGGTTAAGGAATAGGACGGCAATGTCATCAGTTCCATCAGAGCTTAGATACACAAAAGAACATGAGTGGGTGCAAGAGTTATCTGCTACCAAATTTCGCATCGGAATTACAGATTTCGCGCAAGCTGCTTTAGGTGACATTGTTTATATTCAACTGCCTAAGGTAGGTAGCGATGTAGCAGCTGACAAAGTTTGTGGAGAGGTTGAATCCACAAAATCTGTGTCAGAGATATATGCTCCTATTACCGGAAAGATAGTTTTGATTAATGAAAAATTAGAGGCAAACCCAGAAGTTATTAACTCCGATCCATATGGCGCTGGTTGGATTGCTGAGATTGAGATTTCAACCCAAACTTTGCAGGATCGACTACTTTCGGCCCAGGATTATCAAAATTTGACCGCTTGACCACTATCGGGCGACCTAATAGTGTGAGCCTCTAGTTGACAGTAAACCGGTTGGGGGAGTGATGGCAGATAGAGCAACACCGCCAAAAGATCTAACCTCTACATTGAATCTGCGTCAATTACGTTCAATTCCTCAGGAAAATTACTCCGCAGATCTATTTAATTCACTTAATTCTGAACAACAAGAAGTGGTACGTAATCTTCCCGAAAATGAAGGAATTTTGCTTGTGCTGAAAGGGCCAGGAGCAGGTGCCCGCTATTTATTAGATTCTAAACAAACAAAAATTGGTCGAGATACCAATAACGACATTCATTTAGATGACATTACCGTCTCAAGATCTCACGCGATGGTTAGCAAAGGCGATGGATACTCAATAAAGGATTTAGGCAGTTTAAATGGAACATACCTCAACGCAATATCCGTTAAAGAGGCAACGGTGAAAGCTGGCGATGAGATTCAAGTTGGTAAATATCATTTGACCTTGTTTGTAGGAGATAAAAAATGAATGTTCCAGCCAGAGCATATTTAAGTATTGGTGAAGTACTAACTCGACTGAGGAATGAGTTTTCAGATATCACTATCTCTAAGATACGATTTCTAGAATCTGAAGGATTAATTGAGCCACAACGCACGCCTAGTGGTTATCGCAAATTTACAACAAATGATTTAGAACGACTTAGATTTGTTCTCCTAGCCCAAAGGGATCAATACCTTCCCCTAAAAGTTATCAAAGAGAATTTAGATGCGATG
>WLEM01000049.1 GCA_009704285.1 Actinomycetota bacterium | reverse complement strand
AGACCACAATAACCGTAGCAGGCAAAACTATTACCGTAAGTGCCGAAAGGGATCCAGCTAACATTCCTTGGGGCAAACTTGGGGTAGATGTTGTAGTTGAATCTACTGGCATTTTCACAAAAGCAGCCGATGCCAATAAACATCTAGTTGCCGGAGCAAAAAAGGTAGTTATCTCTGCACCAGCAACAGATGAAGACATCACAATAGTGATGGGCGTTAATCATGAAAAATATGATTCAAGCCAACACAACATAATTTCTAACGCCTCATGCACAACTAATTGCTTAGCTCCGATGGCTAAAGTATTGAATGATGAATTCGGGATTGTCCGTGGTTTGATGACAACCATCCATGCATATACAAATGATCAAGTTATTCTGGATTTCCCACACAAAGATTTACGTAGATCTCGTGCGGCCGCTCTTTCGATCATTCCTACATCTACAGGTGCGGCCAAAGCCATCTCTTTGGTGTTGCCTGAATTAAAGGGCAAACTAGATGGTTACGCATTACGAGTACCAGTGCCAACAGGTTCTGCCACTGATTTAACTGTTGAACTGGCCAAAGAGGTAACAGTTGCCCAGATCAACGCCGCTTTAAAAAATGCGAGTGAGGGATCATTAAAGGGCTATCTCACATATACAGAAGATCCAATTGTTTCTGCAGACATTGTTACTGATCCAAGTTCATGCATAGTTGATGCAGGATTAACAAAGGTTATTGGAACAACTGTGAAAGTGGTTGGTTGGTATGACAATGAATGGGGTTATTCAAATCGCCTGGTTGATCTGATTAAATACATCGGTAAATCTATCTAATATAAATGGGAATTAGAACTCTCGCTCAACTTCCATTTGCAGGTAAGCAAGTAATACTTCGATGTGATCTGAATGTGCCGATCAAAAATGGCGTTATTAGCGATGATGGTCGAATTAGAGCATCACTAAGCACAATAAAACTTCTACTGGATAATGATTGCTCTATTGTCATTATCGCTCATCTGGGTAGACCAAAGGGTGAAATCAAGAAGGAGCTATCTCTAGAACCAGTTGCAAAGAGATTAGGTACTTTGCTTGATAAAGAAGTGAGATTTAGTAGCGAGATTCTGGGGTTACGAGCAACCACTGATCTACTTAAGCCAGGTGAAATCTTGATGTTGGAAAATATTCGTTTTCTTGAATCAGAGACGAGCAAAGTGCAGCAAGAGCGCGAGTTGCTTGCGAATGAACTGGCAACCTACGGTGAAGTTTATGTCGGGGATGGCTTTGGAGCAGTTCATCGTAAGCATGCTTCAGTCTTTGAATTAGCTTCATTGTTACCGCATGCAGCCGGCAATTTAGTTGTTGCAGAGGTAGATGTTCTAGAGAAGTTAACGAAGAGTCCTGATCGGCCTTATGCAGTGGTGCTTGGGGGGGCAAAAGTTTCTGACAAGATTGCAGTAATTTCAAATCTTTTAGATCAGGTTGATGTAATTGCAATTGGCGGAGGCATGGTCTTTACATTTTTAGCAGCGCAGGGCAAAGAGGTTGGTAAATCTCTAGTTGAATTAGATCTGATTCCTACCGTGAAGGAATTGATTGAGCGGGCCGCTGAGAAAAAAGTGCAGTTGCTTCTACCAACAGATATTTTGGTTTCGCATGAGTTCTCCGAATCCTCACCGCCAACATTGGTACAGGCAGATCAAATACCTACCGATCAAATGGGACTGGATATCGGTCCAGTTAGTGCCGCTAGTTTTGCAAGTGCAATTTCCAAGTGCAAAACAGTTTTCTGGAATGGGCCTATGGGAGTGTTTGAATTTCCGAATTATGCCAATGGCACAAAAACTATTGCTCAGGCATTAACTGAGATCAAGGGTATGAGTGTGGTCGGCGGGGGAGACTCGGCTGCCGCAGTTCGTAAACTAGGCTTTACAGATAAGCAGTTTGGATACATTTCAACTGGCGGTGGCGCGTCACTTGAGTATCTAGAAGGCAAACAACTTCCGGGTCTAGTTGCCCTCAGCTAAGAGAGAGTGTTATGCGTAAACCATTAATCGCAGGAAACTGGAAGATGAATCTGAATCATCTTGAAGCTATTGCGGTAACTCAAAAACTAGCATACTCACTCGAAGATCGTGATTATGATGCAGTTGAGATTGTGGTAATTCCACCTTTTACCGATATTAGATCAGTGCAAACATTAGTTGATGGGGATCGATTGCGTTTACTTTATGGCGCACAAGATATTTCAGCCGCCGATTCTGGGGCTCATACGGGTGATATTTCAGGATCAATGTTGAGTAAATTAGGTTGTACCTATGTTCTCGTTGGCCACAGTGAACGTAGAAGCAATCACAAAGAGGATGATTCTCTAGTCAATCGTAAAATTAAGAGTGCGTTAGCAAATGAATTGAAACCCATTCTTTGCGTAGGGGAAGAATTAGAAATCCGAGAAAGTGGTACCCACATCCAACATGTGTTGGAACAGCTTCGAAATTCCCTGAAAGGTTTTCATAAACCTGATCTAAAAAAGATTGTGATTGCATACGAACCGGTATGGGCAATTGGTACAGGAAAAACTGCAACACCAGAAGATGCTCAAGAAGTGTGTCTTGCAATTCGAAATGAATTAAGGAAGATTGGAAGCGATGAGATAGCCGATAATTGTCGAATTTTGTATGGTGGTTCAGTTAAATCCATTAACACCTTAGATATCATGAAAGAGCCTGACATCGACGGTGCGCTAGTTGGTGGAGCCTCTTTAGACCCGGAAGAGTTCGCCAGAATCTCGAAATTTCATCGTGTTTTAAGTAAGGCTTAGCCACTTAGATTAGATTAAAGGGGATAGGGGATAGTATCCTTATCCGATACGTCAGAGATCAGGATCAAAGTGAAGGCGAGTCAATGAATTTAGCTCTCTCTATAATTTTAGTTTTATCCAGTGTTTTAATGATTATTCTCGTGCTCCTTCACAAGGGCAAAGGATCTGGGTTATCTGATTTGTTCGGCGGTGGAATCTCGTCCACATATGGTGGTTCTTCGGTGGTTGAGAAGAATCTAGATCGAATTACTATTGTTGTTGGTGGAGTTTGGTTTGCATCAGTAATCGCTTTGAGCTTGTTGCTTAAGTAAGTAAAAAGACAAAAGGAGTAGTAATGGCCGGTGGAAGTGCAATTCGAGGTAGTCGTGTTGGCGCTGGTCCAATGGGCGAGGCAGAGCGTGGCGAATCAATCGCTCGATTTAGAGTTTCATATTGGTGTGCAAATGGACATGAAACAAAACCCTCGTTTGCTGAAGATGGCACAGTAGAGGTACCAGCTGAATGGGATTGTCCACGCTGTGGTTTTCCGGCGGGGCAAGATAAGAACAAGCCACCAATGCCTATGAAAAATGAGCCTTATAAAACTCACCTTGCTTATGTTAAAGAACGTCGCACTGAAGCTGAGGCAAACAAGATTCTAGATATTGCCTTAAAAAAACTACGTGGTGATGAGTAGCCTTTAAAACTCTTTTAATAAATCTGTTATACCTGTTTGCGTGCTTTTCAAATGAATTCTTATTAATGGAAGATTGCGCTCAGTGAGCGCGGCAGCATCACCTAAAGCTTGAGCCATTAACAAATTGGCGAAGGTAAACTCTTCATTTGGAATTGGTAGATCTAATGCAATGTTCGTAGTAATTTGGACAAAACACCCATTGGGCTGTCCACCTTTATGAATTTGGCCAGTTGAGTGCAGAAATCGAGGACCCCACCCAAAAGTTACCGGTCTATCAAGTTTCTTAGAGAGAGGTGATCTAATCTTCATAACTTGATCATCTTTACCTCTTGCAAGATAGGCCATCACAGCGATGTAGGAAGCTGGTGTTTCTAGGAATTCTTGGAGAGTAGATATCTTCTGGTTTGAGTAAAGCAGATAAGTAGGAGTTTCAAGGAATGGTTCTGGCGCAGCAAATTCTTTAGATCCCATCTTCATTAATATTTGAGAGGTACGCTCTTTTGCTTCTGTAACATTTGGCTGGTTAAAGGGGTCTACTTTCAGCAAGTAGCAAAGTAGCGCAGTAACCCACTCCCACAATATAAATTGCTCACCAAGGGATGCTTCGATACTTAAATCAAAATCTCCTTTGGCAAATCCAATGGTCAACTCCTTAGTAGCAGATGAAGGATCTTCAATCACGACAGGTAAACGCCCCCGATGGTTCTTTCCAGTTGATTCAGAAATTAATTGTTCAATCCAGTCCGACAATCCAGGAAGTTTAGAGTCAAGGTCACAAAAATTAACAAACTGTTTAGTTTCGGTGAAGAGTAATGAGGCGATACGGATTGCTGGTGAATCTGGCGTGATTAATGTTTGAGACAGCGCTTCAGCATCATCTAGTAAAACTGATGTATCTATCCCCATGAGAGCTGCCGGAACTAAACCAAAAGCTGATAACGCACTGTACCTACCGCCAACATTGGGATCAGCATTTACTACTCGAAACCCTTGTCGCCTTGAAGATATGTCAAGTGGAGTACCTGGATCGGTGATTATCACCAAATGATCCTTTGGCGCTAAACCTAGTTCGATTAGCTTGCTAGTGAAAAGTTTCAAATGAGATATGGTTTCAATAGTTGTTCCTGATTTGGAGCCTATGATAATTACAGAATGATGTAGATCAGTTTCGCAAGCACTAAGGATTTGAGCTGGATGAGTAGAGTCAATGACTAATAAATCCTTTCCATATGCCGCTGCAATAACTTCAGCAGCAAGAGAAGATCCACCCATGCCACAAAGAATTACTCGATCCAATCTATTAGTGCGCGCCCATGCCGATAATGAATCTAATTGCGGCATTAACTCTCTAGATTTAATCGGTAGATCTACCCAATTTAATCGCGTGGCCGCTTCAGTATCAATACCCCAAATCGTTGAATCTTTCTGCGCCAAACGAATTGAAATACCTAATAGATCCTTGGCTATTTCTTTATTTACCTTGGAAAGAATTTGGCCAGATAGTTGCACTAGATACCTGCTGTGACTGTTCGTACTGAGTTCATAAGCTCTAACCAAGCCATTTCAAATTTCTTAACGCCGTCTATTTCAAGCTCTTTGGTGATTTTATCTAAATCAATTCCCGCTAAAGCCAATCTAGCCAAATTT
>WLEM01000048.1 GCA_009704285.1 Actinomycetota bacterium | reverse complement strand
GATCCTGATGAAACAAAAGCAAGTAATGCAGATCCTAAGACTGAGAATAGTAGAAATCTCAGCACTAACTGTTGTTTACTTTTCTTATCTATCTGAAGTTTATTTATCTTATTCAAATTAATAACTGAATAAACTACTAACATCAATGACAGAGTAACTATCCAGGGATACTCACCAGCTGGTAGGGCAGCTAGTGCTGGAATTGCTGGAATCTCTCGTAAGTTAAATATAAAAGGTGTGATGTCTGTGGCATTGCCCAAGGAAAAGCCAGCTCCTGCAATGTAACTAAAGGTAGCTATGAAAAGATTCGGTAAATATAGAATTTGTAGTACTAGAAGTAACAAACCGCCAATGATGCCAGGATGTAGCACGATAGTTAAGTTCTTAGCTATCGAAAAATTAAGTATGAGTGAGAGAGAGAATAAGAGACCAGATACGCCAAGTATTATCAAAAACATATAGCTAGGTAATTTAACTAGAGCTTGTAAGTTTGTTGAGGTAGTTGCTAAAAATAGAAGTGCTAACAAAATCACTAACCCTCTAGGCCAATCAATTGAAACTTGAGAGTTTGAAGCAATAAATGCCAGTAGTGAGTAAACAAATGTGTAGGTTAAAACAAAATAAGCCCGGCTTATTTTTTTATTTTGGAGCTCCTCAACAACTCTTCTATAGCCAACTCGCATGCTTAGCCACGGCAGGATTGCAGCACCCAGTGGTAGATACGAAAGATAACCAGTTACCTCATTGCTAGTGATGTTAAATGGTGCAAGGTGTGAACCAAGCCAGAGCCAGACTGCTGCTCGCATTGGATCTGCAGTGCTGCCGTAGGTGCTACCTGCTGTTGCCCAGGCAAATAAAGTAACAAAAGCCAACGGAAAGAGAATGATTAATACTGACCTGATCACCTGTTGCAGCGAGATCAAAAATCTACGCGCAACCATTATTTTCCTATCTGCGATTTATCCATTCAATATCTTGCGCATCAAGTTAGCGGTTTCACTTGGTGTTTTACCAACCGCAACACCGACAGCCTCTAAAGCTTCTTTTTTAGCAGCTGCTGTGCCGGATGATCCAGAGACAATTGCACCAGCATGGCCCATTGTTTTGCCCTCAGGTGCAGTAAAACCAGCAACATATCCAACAACTGGTTTAGTTACATACTCTTTAATAAATTGAGCTGCACGTTCTTCGGCATCGCCGCCAATCTCACCAATCATAACTATTGCTTTCGTTTCAGGATCATCCTGGAATGCTCTCAAACAATCGATATGAGTAGTACCAATAATTGGGTCGCCGCCAATACCAACTGCAGTAGTAAACCCAAAATCTCTTAACTCAAACATCATTTGGTAAGTAAGAGTGCCTGACTTTGAAACTAAGCCAATTTTTCCTGGCCCAGTTATGTCAGCTGGAATAATTCCCAAATTTGTTTTTCCTGGACTAATAATTCCTGGACAGTTCGGGCCAAGTATTTGTGTCTTTCCCTTACTTACTGAGTAAGCATAAAAAGCTGCAACATCATGAACTGGAATACCTTCGGTAATTACAACAACCAATGGCATTGCGGCATCAATTGCATCCATTACTGCTGCTTTTGCAAACTTTGGTGGCACAAACACAACTGATGCATTTGCACCAGTTGCACTCATTGCTTCCGATACTGAGTTAAACACAGGGATTAGTTGTCCATCCATATCAACGCTTTGTCCGCCCTTTCCAGGGGTTACGCCACCAACAATTTTTGTACCAGCCTTGAGCATTCGCTTTGTGTGTTTAGTTCCTTCAGAGCCAGTCATGCCCTGAACAATCACCTTAGTATTTTCGTTTACAAAAATTGCCATTACTTGCCCGCCAATTCTGCTGCTTTTGCTGCCGCGCCATCCATAGTTTCAAGCTGTTGAACTAATGGATGATTGGCATCATTTAATATCTTGCGGCCTAACTCAACATTATTACCATCTAGCCTTACAACAATTGGTTTAGTTGCTTTACTTCCCAACATATCAAGTGCTTGCACAATTCCATTTGCAACTGCGTCACAAGCAGTAATACCGCCAAAGACATTAACAAAGACACTCTTCACATCAGAATCTCCTAAAATTATTGATAGGCCATTTGCCATTACCTCAGCTGAAGCACCGCCACCAATATCTAGAAAATTAGCTGGCTTTACGCCATATTTTTCACCCGCATAAGCAACAACATCTAAGGTGCTCATAACTAGACCAGCGCCATTTCCAATAATTCCAACTTGACCCTCAAGTTTTACGTAGTTGAGATCCTTCTCTTTAGCTAATTTCTCTAATGGATTGGTTGAAGCATGATCTACTAGTTTCTCATGCTCAGGATGGCGGAAAGTAGAGTTGTCATCCAAAGTGACCTTGCCATCTAATGCAATTACCTTGCCATTAGAAGTCTTAACCAATGGATTAATCTCCATCAAAGTTGCATCCTCTTTAATGAATGCTTGCCACAATTTCACTAACACATCTGCAACTTGGTCTAGTACATCTGCTGGAAATTGTCCGCCCTTTGCAATTTCAAGTGCCTTGGCT
Organism: Actinomycetota bacterium; assembly: GCA_009704285.1. The sequence goes on along the minus strand of WLEM01000048.1, from coordinate 2,692 downwards.
TTATCAATTCCAATGTTTGGATTTATGCCAACCTTGGCTAACTTCTCAGGAGTTTTATGAGCAACCTCTTCAATCTCCATTCCACCCGCTACTGAAGCCATCACCAAGAAATTTCGATTTGCTCGGTCTAACAAAATTGCTAAGTAGTACTCAGAGTCAATTGGTGCAGCTTGGGCAATCATTACTTTATGTACGGTGTGACCCTTTATATCCATCCCTAGAATTGCTGCAGCTTTTTCTTTTGCATCGTCAGCATTTTCTGCAAGCTTTACGCCACCAGCTTTTCCTCGACCACCAACTTTTACCTGAGCCTTCACTACAACCTTGCCGCCAATTTTGGCTGCAGCTGCATGTGCTTGATCTGGGGTGGTGGCTACCGCCCCGGCTAATACTGGAATTTGGTGTGCTTCAAAAAGATCACGAGCTTGATACTCAAAAAGATCCAATTAATTATCCCCGATCAATCTTTAACTTCGGCAAGGTGGTAATAGTAATGAAATTGCCAATAAATTTATAATTTCTCAACCGGGGCATATCTAAGCAAGAGCCGCTTCTCACCAAATGAGCCGAAATCAATGGTCGCTTCGGCTCTATCGCCTTCGCCACTTACTGAAACAACTGTGCCAAGGCCAAAGGTGTCGTGGGAGACTCGTTCACCAACCTCAAGCTTCATTGTGTTATTAACTTTGCCAGTTGCTCTAGGTGGTGCAAATGAACGTTTAACTGAAGACTTAATTGGTGAAATCTTCTCCTGCGCTTGGTTCCATTCAATAACTGAATCTGGGATTTCACTTAAAAATCTAGATGCTGCGTTGTAATTAGGAGCACCCCAGGATGATCGATACTCCGCCCTAGTGATAAACAAATTCTCTCGTGCTCTAGTTAAACCAACGTAGGCAAGTCGTCGCTCCTCTTGTAACTCATCTGGATCACCCAAAGTTCTAGAGTGAGGAAAAATTCCCTCCTCCATGCCAGTTAAGAAAACAGTTGGAAACTCCAAACCTTTTGCTGTGTGCAGTGTCATCATGGTTACCAATCCACCATGATCTTCGCCATCTGGAATTTGATCAGCATCTGCCACAAGTGAAACATCCTCTAAAAATCCAACCATTGAAATCTCCTCGCCCTCATCCACCTCACCCTCTTCATACTCAGTTGCAACCGCTACTAACTCCTCCAAGTTTTCTACCCTGACCTCATCTTGTGGATCTTTACTCTCTAATAACTCTGTCAACAAGCCAGATTGTTCAAGTGCAGCTTGTGCAATTACCGATGGTCTAGTTTTTGCCTCTACTAAAGTTTGTAATGATTGGATCAACTTAACAAACTCAGTCAAAGCAATAGCTGAGCGCTGAGCGATCTCTTGATTTTTATCAACCTGACATAGAGATTGCCAAAAGGTTAAGTTGTTTGCTTGTGCGTATAGATCAAGTAGATCAAGTGCTCGATCGCCAATTCCACGCTTTGGAGTATTAATAATCCTGCGAAGTGAAACCTCATCCTCAGGATTTACAATCACTCTTAAGTAAGCCAGAAAATCCTTAATCTCTTTCCGCTCATAAAATCGAACGCCACCAACTACTTTGTATGCAATACCAATTCTCATAAATACCTCTTCAAATACGCGAGATTGGGCATTGGTTCGATAAAAGATGGCAGTATCTCCTGGGTTTGATTTACCTAAATCTCGTAATTTGGCAATCTGTTGCACTACAAAATCAGCCTCATCATGTTCACTCTCTGCGACATAGCCGGTAATCATGGCGCCAGAGCCAGCCTCTGACCAGAGATTTTTCTCTTTGCGACCTTCATTATTTGAAATCACTGCATTTGCAGCACTTAATATATTTTGGGTGGAGCGATAGTTTTGTTCTAGCAAAATAGTTTTTGCATTTGGGTAATCTGCCTCAAATTGCAATATGTTTCTAATATTTGCCCCACGAAATGCGTAGATTGATTGATCTGCATCTCCTACTACGCAAAGCTCAGCTGGTGCTAAACCATCACGATCACTACCTACTAACTCTTTGATCAGGACATATTGAGCATGATTTGTATCCTGATACTCATCCACCAAAATATGTTTAAAGCGTGATCGATACTTTGCTCTAACTTCAGGATGTCGCTGTAATACCTCAACTGTTTTAGCAATTAAGTCATCAAAATCCATCGAGTTAGCCCCAGTTAATCGCTTTTGATAAATTGCAAAAACTTGGGCAACAATCTCTTGAAATTGATCCTTGCTCTGATTTAAATAGTCAGCTGGTCCAAGCAATTCATTTTTAGATTGTGAAATAAGAGATGCCACCGCTCTTGGAGCATATCTTTTTGCATCAAGGTTTAAATCTCGCATGATTATTGTTATCAAGCGCAATGAATCACTTTGATCATAGATGGTGAATGAGTTGGTATAACCAAGTAAGGAAGCCTCTTTGCGAAGAATTCGAACACAGGCAGAGTGGAAAGTAGATACCCACATAAGTTTGGCTCGGTCGCCTACTAATTGCGCTACTCGCTCCTTCATCTCACCAGCTGCTTTATTGGTGAAAGTAATAGCCAGCACCTCATATGGTGCGACATTTCGCTCTGCTAGTAAGTACGCAATTCGTCTAGTTAAAACTCTAGTTTTTCCCGAACCAGCACCTGCCACCACCAAAAGTGGCGAGCCTTCATGTTTTACCGCTGCTAATTG
>WLEM01000047.1 GCA_009704285.1 Actinomycetota bacterium | reverse complement strand
CCAGCAATTGCGCCACCATATCTGCGAGATTGCTCTAATCGATTATAAAGTGCTGAATCATTTGTACTTAATGAACCCAAAATTAGATCACTGTGACCAGATAGATACTTTGTTACAGAGTGAATGACAATATCCGCACCAAGGGCAAGGGGATTTTGCAAAAGTGGTGTTGCCAAAGTGTTATCAACTGCAACGCCACATCCTGCTGACTTACCTGCTGCTATCAGCTTTGGTAGATCGATGATTTCAAGTAATGGATTAAGCGGTGACTCAAGATAGAGCATCTGAGCACCTGGAATTGCTGCAATTGTTTCATCGGTATTGGCTAGGTTTACAAATCTAACTTTGAGTTTTTCACTTTCATGCAATTTCTTTAATAATGTAGTTGTTCCTTGATATCCGTTGTTAGCTGCTACGACAACTGAGCCCTCAGGCAGTAAGGAAAAAACTGCACTAATCGCAGCCATGCCAGATGAAAACAGTAATGTCTTTCCACCTTCAAGAATTGAAATAGCATCCTCTAGCGCACTCCAAGTTTCATTGCCATATCGGCCGTAACCAATTGGTCCACCCTCATGAAAGGTTGAATTAAGTGCAATTGGTGGATTTAGTGCTCCATCGGGTTGCTTAGCAGGTCGACCAGCAGCAACTACTTTGCTTTCAGTAGCTAGCTTGTTTAGATCAATCTCGTTGCTCATTGTTTAAGCCTAGCCCATCTAATAATGAGCGGTTATAACTTAATTACTTTGGTTCTTTGGCTCTAGTACTAATGCAACTGAGTTAATACACCATCGTTGATCAGTTGGTACGGCATATCCCTCACCTGAAAAGACATGGCCAAGGTGTGACCCGCAAGCAGAACATCTGACTTCAGTTCGAATTCTTGGAAATAGCGAACGATCCTCGATTAACTCAACGGCATCATCTGCTGTGGGTGCATAAAAAGATGGCCAGCCACATCCGGAGTGGAACTTAGTATCTGATCTAAATAATTCAGCGCTGCAGGCTTTGCACTTGTACACACCGATTGTTTCAGTATCTGTGTACTCGCCAGTGAAAGCTGTTTCAGTCGCAGCTTTTCTTAATACATCAAATGAAAGTGGATCGATACGGCTTGCTAACTCTTTCTCATCAACTTGCACCTTATATGGATCACCCTTTGAATTTATTGGTTTAATCTCATCCATTTTTGCTCATCAATGCAGACGGAAAAGCTACTCCAGTTGAAGAGTGACAGTCATAGCCATTTGGATTCTTCTCCAAATATCTCTGGTGATACTCCTCCGCCAACCAGTAGGTCACACCTGCTGCTGGCAAAATCTCGGTAACAATTCTGCCGATCTCATTTTTACTTAACTCACCCTGATAAATCTCTTTACTTTCAAGGGCTTGTTGCATTTGCTCAGTAGAGGTAGTAAATATCGCTGACCGATACTGAGTTCCAATATCCCCGCCTTGTTGATTTAGTGAAGTTGGATCATGCATAACCCAAAACTCTGCCAATAATCTTTTGTAACTTATCAATTGTGGATCAAAAATAACCTCAACGATTTCAGCATGATTAGTCGTACCAGTACAAACCTCTTTATAGGTGGGATCTGGTTTATTGCCACCCATATAACCTACTGAGGTTTGAATTACGCCATCTAAATTCCAGAACCTGCGCTCCGCGCCCCAAAAACATCCAGTAGCAAAATATGCGGTTTGGCTCATTGGATAATTCTCTCCTATTGATTGCGCCAGTGCAATATGAACAATTAGTAAACATAGTTGTGATTTAATCAACTAAGCATCTGGAGCTGTGGCTGCGTTTGTTGCCCTATTACCCTAGGAGATTGAGCAGGGTTCTGGGCAGGAGAATATGAAGATTGTTTGCTGCCAACGCCATATCTAGGTTGTGGGATTGTCTATTTATCTGAAAATTTTTAAATTTCCTGCTGAATATCCTTGTTTATTAATTAAATTAAGGAGAGAATAAGCCAGTTGATTTTATTTCTACTAACTAATTAACACCTACTCGTCGAAGGAGTTGCTGCCCTATGGACTGGCGACATGAAGCAGCTTGTCGCGAGGAAGATCCCGAGGTTTTCTTCCCGGTGGGAAACACAGGCCCTGCCTTAGCCCAAATTGAAGAGGCAAAGAAAATTTGTGAAAGATGTCCAGTTAAAGAACCTTGCCTTGCTTGGGCATTAGAGAGCGGACAAGATGCTGGTGTTTGGGGCGGATTATCTGAGGATGAAAGACGAGCTATGAAACGACGGGCTGCTAGAAACCGTGCCCGCCAGATGGAAAATCAAAACTCTTTTTAATTTACTTTAAAGGAAATATCCCCTCGAGTTAAGTTTTTTACTCTTATCAAGTTTATGCTGCCATTTAATTCATTTTTTGTAAGAGTATTTGCTATTTGTAAACCTAGGTTGGCTGACTTTTCAATATTGAACTCTTTGGGCAACCCAGAACCATTGTCGCAAACACTTACTAAGTATTGATTACCGTTTTTTGAGATCTCAACCGTCAATTGATCTCCAGTTTCACTCAATCCATGTTCTAATGCATTATGAATTAGCTCAGTAATTACTAGTGAGAGCGCAGTTGCAGTTTTGGAGTCAAAGGATCCAAACTCCCCTATCTTTTTATACCCAATTGACCTGGGATTAAGATCTAGAGCATTTTTTATTATCTGTTCCAGCACTAAATCAAACTCCACAAATTCTGAGGATTGATTTGATAACGTCTCATGAACTAGCGCAATAGATGCCACTCTACGAACTGCCTCATCCAAAGCAGAGCTAGCAATCGGGTCAGTTACCCGCCTTGACTGCAACCGCAGTAGTGCTGAAACTGTTTGTAAATTGTTTTTTACTCGGTGGTGAATCTCCTTAATGGTGGCATCCTTTGTCAGTAGTGCCCGGTCTCGATTACGAAGCTCAGTTATGTTATGGATCAAAACGATGGCACCAATACGATCACTGCCCTCTGTTAAGGGAATAACTAAAATATCTAATACTGCAGATTGAGATTCATACTCGGTGCGTCGCAAAGATTTGCCACTGAGCATGGTTTGCCAGGACTCATCCGTTGGTTGAGTATCGCCCTTATTCAAATTTGAAAAAACTACTCCAAGATTCTCACCCTCTAACTCTTTCTGAAAACCAACTCTGCTTAAGGCGGATCTGGCATTTGGAGAAGCAAAAAATATTGTTCCATTAACATCTAATCGAATTAAACCATCACCAACTCGGGGTGAAGATTCAGAGCTATATAAAGAATTTCTAATTGGAAAATTTCCTTCTGCAACCATTTTATAGATCTTGTGGGCAATCTCCCGATAATTTAACTCTAACTTTGAAGGCTGTCGCATTAAATCTGCGTTTCGATGTCTGGAAATAACTGCCAAGATTTTCCCATTTAAAATTACTGGAATCGTCTCCTCTTTGATCACAATTTGACCAACTTGTTCTGGTTTGGCATCTCTAACAATTTCACCGTCAGAAAGTGCCTGATCAACTAATGGTCGTTGCCCCCAATTAATGCTGGTGCCGACTAGATCCTCTGTGAAAACAGTAGCTGCGGTAGTTGGTCTAATCTGCGCAATTGCTAGATGTCCTTCTGGCCAAGATTTTTCATCGCGGCGAATTGGTAACCACAACAACAAGTCTGCAAATGATAAATCAGCTAATAATCTCCACTCAGCAACTAATTCAGAGAGGTGCTCAACCTCATTAGCCTTTAAATTTGAGTTTTCACTTATCAACTCAGAGAGGGTGGCCATAGCCCAATGGTAGAGCTTATTTTATGTCAGTTGATTACCAATTTTTTCAATCTGTCTGGTGAAGGTGCTGCTGCGCCAAAATACCTTGCTGCTGTGAGCATTTCCTGGCAATCGATCTACTCTGCGATCAAAAGGTATTTGTGCGCTGCTCTGCTGGCCCACTAACTCGATGAACTTTTTCTGAATTAGCTGTCCCCGTCGATCAAATCGTTGCTGATTTAATGCATAAATTATTTTCGGAGGATCGATTAATCTCTTGAAATCTTCAATGAACTCACTTAAGTAAGTTAGCCCGTTTTCATTTGCGCCAGCTACATAAATCATCTTTGACGAACAGGTAAGAGTTTGATTAAGCCAGTTAGCACTACTGCGTCGGTCAGCCAGAGTTTTAGTTAGCGAAAGTGTTGCGCCAGCATCAATAACCGTGACTTTATCTCCAAGTTTTGCCAGCTTTTGATCTAACTCATTTGCTGAGATTTTTTCAACCTTGAGTGAAGTTTGTGGACGTAGATTGTGATGAGTAGCAGCAATTATCTGTGCAGATTTTAGGGCTGCTAGGTGATTGGTTAAAGTTGAGATTCCCGGTGAGCCAGGTGTTCCAAACACTGAAATTAGGTTACCTATTCTAATTGCTTGATGTATCAGGGGTGGTCTACTTAACGCAGTTAGTTGGTTCATCAATTGCTGCTGATCAATCTTCTCACTTACTTCGATAAATCTGTGGTTAGGATATTTCTGCCGTAACTGATCTATCTCGGCAGCTATTGCAAACTCCTTGGTATAGAGCACACAAAGGTTCATATTATTTTGAACTAGAAAAGTAGATAGAAGTTGGTGATTCAATGCTCGATAGATGATGTTGCAGCCTTGTGAATGCAACAAAGTTGCAACTCTTTCCTCGTGCTCACTGCTATTGATTGCAGTTACTAGTTTTAGACGAGGCTCAGCGAGTTCTAACAAGTATTAATCTGCTATCGGTAAGAAAATTCAAAGTGGGAAGAACTTGTTCATTTTCAAGGATTACTAAAACACTTACTACTCCTGAATTATTACGCTCGAGCACCTGCTCAACAGTTATGGCAGAGGCCAATAATGCTGGGGCAATCACCTCTTTTGCATTTGATTTACTAATCGCATAAAGATCAATTAAATCCCCTCTTACTAGGGAGATTGGAAGATCAGAGATCTCAATAGTTAATGGAACAAACCTTTGATTTGCTGGGTTATCTCCTATTCCAATTGCTGCTACTGGAATCAAATCTCCGGCTGATATCTTTGTTAAAACCGTAGTGCCAACAATCTCTGCTGAGGCAGATAGGTAATTCTTGGCAGATTGGGCCAGCAGTACTGATGCAGGAGTGATATCGGATTCTTGGATTATCTGGCCAGGGGCTAACTCACCGGTTGTTGCCCAGACCAAAACGGTTCGATTAGCTTCCTTGGAAATAAGGTTGGCAGCCGTTAATGCAATTATAAATAGGGCAAAGCCCATTGCTAGCCTGGAATTTCTGAATAGATCAAATTTTGAAATTTTCATCTCTGATTTTTACCAGTATCAGCACAGGGTAAAGATCATCCGAAAGGATGATCTGGCAGATAACTTAGTAATTAAAGATCTAGCTATGACAATCATTCAACCTATTAGCACACGTGAGAGT
>WLEM01000046.1 GCA_009704285.1 Actinomycetota bacterium | reverse complement strand
CTTGCCTTGCTAGCTTTTGCTCGCATCTTCTCACCCTGCTTTTGCAAAATCTCTGCCTTCTTTTCAGCGTTGGCTCGCTCACGTTTTCTGCGGTGCTCATCAGCCTCTCGTTGAATTAGGTAGTTTTTCCAAGTCATGTTGTAAACATCAATTACATTTCGATTTGCATCCAAATAAAAAACCTTATTGACAACTGTTTCAATCAAATTCACATCATGGGAGATAATTACTAACCCGCCTGGGTATTTAAGCAAGAATTCACGAAGCCAAATTATGGAATCAGCATCCAAGTGGTTGGTTGGCTCATCTAAAATCAAAGTTTGAGCCCCAGAAAATAGGATTCTGGCTAACTCAATTCTTCGCCGCTGACCACCAGAAAGAGCGCTCAACTGTTGATCAAATAGATTATTTGGCACACCAAGTGAGGAGGCAATCGCCTCTGCCTCAGCAGCTGCGGCATAGCCACCAGCAGTTGAGAACTCATGTTCAACTCTGGTGTAACGCTCCATTGCTTTTTCAAGCTCTACTCCTTGGGCGGTAGACATATCCTCTTCAACAGCACGCATACGTTTTGAAATTAAATCTAACTCTCGGACAGAAAGGATTCGATCAATCACACTGCCTTGGTCTTCACCAGTTCTGGGATCTTGCGGTAGATATCCAATTTTTCCGGTGCGATTTACCGCACCACCTGCTGGCATTGTTTCACCCGCTAAAACCTTAGCCAGTGTTGATTTACCCGCGCCATTTCTACCGACAAATCCAATTCGATCGCCATGATTAATTCGAACTGTTACATCTTTAACCAGAAGTCTGGCGGCAGCACGAAGTTCTAGGGCGTTAGTTGATATCAAAGTTGCTTATGCAACAAGGCGGGTGCGGCGAGGGGATGCGTACTTCTTTTCAATGTCAGACAACTCCTCGGCCACTTTAGCTTTGATGCTCTCCTCAGTTTTTAGGATCGCAGTTAAGGTGGCGATTGTAGCCTTTAACTCCTTGGCCTCAGTCTCCAGTTCAATCTTGCTCATCTTGGTCAATCTGCGAAGTGGCATATCTAAAATATAGGTGGCTTGCTCATCACTTAATTTAAAACTCTTGATTAAACCAGCCTTTGCAACTGTGGCATCTTGGCTTGCTCTGATCAATTTAATTACCTTATCAATATCAACAATCGCCTTTAACAATCCATCTACTAGATTTAATCTTGCTTGCGCTCTGGCTTTACGGAAGGCAGAGCGACGGCGCACAACCTCAATCCGGTGATCAACAAAGACTTGCAAAAGCTCCTTTAACCCCAAGGTGAGTGGCTTGCCATTTACTAATGCCACCGCATTAATTGAGAAGGCATCCTCCATTGGTGTAAGTCGGTAGAGATTTTCCAAAACTTCAGCTGGCTCATAACCATTTTTAATCTCAACTACTACTTTGGTTCCAGATTGACCATCTGATAAATCGACGATATCTGAGATGCCTTGCACCTTCTTTGCCTTCACTAGATCAGCAATTTTTTCAACAATTTTCTCAGGACCAATGTTGTATGGCAGCTCGGTAATAACAATTCCTTGTTTACGAGATGAAACCTTTTCAATTACTGCAGTAGCTCGCACCTTAAATGAGCCTCGACCATTTGCATAAGCATCAGCAATTCCTTCGGTGGCTACTAAATATCCACCAGTTGGAAAATCAGGTGCTGGCACGATCTTCATCAACTGCTTTAAAGTAGCTTTTGGATTCTCCATCAAGTGTTTTGCAGCAGCGATAACCTCACCTAAATTGTGGGGCGCCATATTTGTTGCCATACCAACTGCAATACCAGTTGCGCCATTCACCAATAAATTTGGAAATGCAGCTGGTAGTACCTGTGGCTCAAGAATTTGACCATCATAATTTGAACCAAAATCAACAGTGTCCTCATCAGATTCATCCACCATCATCATCGCTGATGGTGCAAGGCGAGATTCGGTGTAACGCATGGCAGCTGGGCCAGAATCCAGTGAGCCAAAATTTCCGTGGCCATCAATTAGTGGCAATCGCATTGAAAAACTTTGTGCCATACGAACCATCGCATCATAGATAGCACCATCACCATGTGGGTGAAGCTTTCCCATAACATCGCCAACAACCCTTGCGCACTTAACATGACCTTTATCTGGTCTAAGTCCCATCTCATTCATCTGGTGCAAAATTCTTCGCTGCACCGGCTTTAATCCATCACGAGCATCAGGAAGAGCTCGTGAGTAAATTACCGAGTAGGCATACTCTAAGAATGACTCTGACATTTCAGAGGCAACATCAATATCAATAATGCGGCCGGGGTTTTCACCCGCTTTTGGTGCAACTACCTTTGGTGTCTTGGCCATAGAGCGTATCTTGCCAATAGAAGTACTGATTTGTTGCGATCGACAAGCCAGATTCATCAATGAAATAGCAAAATGCTAATCTTTAGGCATGCTTCATAGATTTTTCACAATAAATCAGCCAGCAGAGTTTTGTATGGAGAATATCCCCAATTGAGCAATAAAACATTTGGTTTATCTGATCTAACAAACTCAATTTTCAACACATTATCAGTAACAAATACGGCAGATACCCTTTCACTTGGCCAATCTCAAATGCGTGAGTGTTTAATTTTGATTGATGGCTTAGGTCAAGATGCAGTTGATAGATACGGTGATCAATTTGAGATTTTTTCAGATATAAGGCAGGTAAATAAACTATCTGCGAACTTTCCATCAACTACTGCAACAAGTCTTTCTACCTTAGGCACTGGGGTGTTACCTGGCGTGCACGGAATGCTTGGTTACACAGTGCGGGTACCAAGAAGTGATAACCGGTTACTAAATGCTCTTAAATGGGATGAGCGTGTTGATCCAGTGATGTGGCAAAAGGTGCCAACGTTATTTGAACGAGCAAGCAAAGATGGTGTGGCTGTAACCCATGTTGCAGCAAAGCGATATGAAGGAAGTGGCTTTACCCAAGCAGCATTACGTGGGGCAAAGTATGTTGGCGCTAATGGAATAGATGAGATGGTGTTGGCGGTAAGTCAGGGGCTAAAACCACAACCATCATTTGTTTACACATATCTAAACACCTTAGATTCTGCAGGGCATAGTGATGGTGTTGGTTCAGATAAGTGGCTCACTGCGTTGGCGCAGGTTTGTGAGTTTATAAGCAAGGTTAAGGGGAGTGTGCCAGCTGGAAGCAGAGTTTGGATCACCTCAGATCATGGAATGGTAAATAGCACAGCGCAAATAATTTTAGGTCAAGATAATGACTTACTTGATAATGTCACTTTAATTGGCGGTGAACCACGGGCTCGTCATATTTACATAAAGCAGGGGGCAGAAAATGAAACAATCGCTTTATGGCAGGAGCAATTAAGTGGAAAGGCGCAAGTTTTAAGTAAGCAAGATGCAATCAAATCTGGATTATTTGGTGAATTTGTGTCGGAAGATTCATTTGAGCGAATGGGAGATTTAATTGCAATCGCATTAGATGATTTGATATTGATTGACCCAGCCAGAGTTCGTGAAGAGAGCTCGATGGTGGGCCATCATGGTGGTGTAACTAAAACTGAGGTTGCAATCCCGCTCTTGCTTGGTTAGTCCTCATCCTTTTTGCCAAACATAATGTCATCCCAAGATGGAATTTTAATCCTTCGAGTAACGCCATCTTTCTTGGCTTCCTCATCCATCTCATCAACAGCAGCCAACGGTGTTGGTGCATATGGTGCAACATCTTCTTTAATCGAAACCAATCTTGGTGCTTCAGTTTGTGGAATATTGCCAAAGGTTTGAGTTGGTGCCTTTGGTTTGGCTTCACCACCTATCCATCTGGCACCATCATCATGAGCTGAAAGTGCACGACGACCTAAATTAAATAACCAGACCGCCTCACCTTTGGCCTCACTAGGTGATCCATCACGAAGTGGATAGTAAAGAGTTAACTCCCAATTTCCATCAGGTAAGCGATGGGTATTCCATTCAATTGAATTCATATCAACGCCACGGGGTGCTAATTGATTTGCTACCGCGGTCTCTAGATATGGAGCATGAGGCTCACGACGAATTTGGGTAGCAAGTGCTTGCGAGATAATAAATGCTCGCTCCTGCAAAATTGGACCAGCATAATTTTCAATCTTTTCAATAGACCAATCGGTGGTGCGAGATATGGAATCAATGGATTCTCCACCTCGCAATCTTGCCTGCACCTCTTTAACAGTTGTGGTTACTACCTCTTCAAAATTTGTAACGGCAGAAAGACGTGGTTGATTTACCGTGGCACGTAATGTGTCAGAGATTCGAAGTGAGTATTGATTTCCAACTTGATCAACTAACTCAAGCTCAGCACCATCGGCAGATTTACCGGTTAACCGTAGATCGGTTGGTTCACTCATGAGAGTAGATTGCCACAATTAATCGGTGGGATAAATCTGCCACACACGCTCAGCTCTTGGCTTTTCATGCTTAGATAACCTGGTGAGCCTAGAGTTATTAAAAATTGCTGAATCGGTGGCAAAAGCCGCCGGTGCACATCTTATGAACCGACCAGCAACCTTTACCTTTACTGAGAAAAGTTCCGCAGTTGATTTTGCAACCCAGATGGACCAACAAGCAGAGCAAATCATTGTTAGCCAAATTTTAAAGGCACGACCTGATGATGGAATCATCGCTGAAGAGGGTGCTAGTAAAGAGAGTAAATCTGGAATCACCTGGGTAATTGATCCACTAGATGGCACAGTCAATTACCTCTACGGCCTACCTGGTTGGAATGTTTCAGTTGCTGCTAAAGATAAAAGTGGCGTGGTAGCGGGAGTGGTTTATGCCCCAAGCATTGATGGCTTTTGGAGCGCAGCAAAAGGTAATGGGGCTTTTTATAATGGTGCCAGCATTAAATGTAATGATGCAGTTGAGTTAGAAAAAGCTTTACTAGCAACTGGATTTTCTTATGATTTAAATTTGCGAATAAGCCAAGGTGACACAATGGCAAAACTTTTGCCAAAGATTAGAGACTTAAGAAGAAATGGCGCAGCTGCTGTTGATCTTTGTTATGTTGCCATGGGTGCATTAGATGGATACTTTGAAGCATCACTTAAAGAGTGGGACCATGCAGCTGGTGGATTGATTGCAACTGAAGCCGGTGCGGTTGTCTCTGGCCCAGCAGGTGGTGCGCCAAGTTCTCAACTGGTCATCTGTGCTGGACCGGCCCTGCATGCTCAGCTTTTGCCCTTAATTTGATCTCAAATTGATCTAATCACCCCTGCTGTGGCAGGATGTGCCCTCATTCAAAATAATTGATTGACCATTAAATTTAACGATTAGGACAAAACAATGAACGTGTTAGATGCTGTTGATGCCGCCTCACTCCGTCAGGACATCCCATCATTTCGTTCTGGCGATGAACTAAAGGTTCATGTGCGAGTTATTGAAGGCGCTAAGAGCCGTATTCAGGTTTTCCAAGGTGTAGTAATTGCTCGATCAGGTTCTGGAATTCGTG
>WLEM01000045.1 GCA_009704285.1 Actinomycetota bacterium | reverse complement strand
TTAAAGCCGCCGCCGCCGATACCAACAACTTTGATAACAGCTAAATAATTTTGCGGTGTTGCCACTTTTTGCCTCTTCCCTAGCCCTAAATCTCAAGTTGAGAGTTAAAGTTATGCTTTTCTGATTACGTAAAACTAGGCATTAGTGGCAGGGCAATCAAACACCGACACGACATTTAGTGCACTAAATATTGCAATCAATTACATGCAAATCATCTGATTAAATCTATAAATCTCAATTTATTTTAAGGGGTTTTATTTCACAATTGGTGCATCTGGCTGTGATAAATCCACCTGCGAAATGACCTTATTTTCAGGCAGTTTCAATAGGGCAAGCAGAACTGCAAACTTCTGATCAATCTGCTCAACTGTGCCCCAGTTAATCCTTACCGGTCGATTATTGATTGCTGAACTCATCAGAATATAGCCAGCTTTAGTGATTGAAATTTGGTCTAAGTCAGCAATCAAATACTCTAAATCAGCCGGGATTTGTTGCAATAAAAGAGCCACATCGGAGAGGTCCTGTTGAGCGTTGTTAGCACTTGAAATGAGAGGAAGCGCGGCCTGGTTTTTCTTTTGATTTATTGAGGTGGGGGTAAATAAAAAGCCAGAGCTATCAAAATTAACAATGCTGTTTTGATTAGTTAGAGCCCTAGCGATGGCTACCCGCTCACTGACTTTGATACTTATTTTGCTACTAACCCAATTACGAGAGACATCTGCATTGTCTAACCAATCTAACTCTGACAGAGCTCTCTCAATCGATCGAACATTAACCCGAGCTAATCGCTGTCCAACAGTTGGGGCTATCGATTGCTTATTTAGTGTGCCTATCAGGAGTGAGGTTTCGCTACTACCCTCGATCTTGACCTCTTTCACCATCAATATCGATGACCAGCCAAGCAGGTAGGCCAACGAGGAGGTTGCAACTAGAAATACCAGCGTTATGGTTAAGCGCTTAAATCTTTTATTCAACTCACCTGACATAAAGTTAATTAACGATTTTCTAAAGCTTGCAAAATAGGTTCACCCAAAGAGCTCACATCCCCAGCGCCTAAGGTCAGAATTACATCTCCAGATTTAGCCATAGCTACAACTTCATTAACCACTTCAATCATAGAAGGCTCAAATTTAACCTGTAGAGGATTCATTGCCTTTGCGATTAACAACGAAGAAACACCAGGTAGTGGTTTTTCACTTGCAGCATAAACCTCTAATAAATATGTGAAATCTGCTAACGCTAGAGAGGTTGAAAATTGTGTGGCAAATGCGGCGGTACGAGAGTATCTATGAGGTTGGAAAATAACGATTACTCGACCAGCTTGTGCTAAATTTTTAGCAGTTGTTAGAGTCACGTTGACCTCAGTTGGATGATGTCCATAATCATCAATTACCTTAACTCCACCAACCTCACCCTTTAATTCAAACCTACGTTTTGTCCCAGTAAAACTAGCTAGACCATCTAATACCTTTGTCTCTGCAGCTCCTAACGCGCTTGCTGCGGCGAAGGCTGCTAGGCCATTAAGCAGATTGTGTTCACCAGCTACCGCTAGATTCAAATCTCCTACCTTGCGGCCAGTGCTTGAAACTACAGATGATGACCCTTTAGGGGCTAAATGAATTTTATCGATTCTAAAATCATTACTGGAGCCCTTCCCGTAAAGATAGATCTGCAAATCAGTACGCTTAATCCGCTTCAACAAGTTGTTTACGCCTGCATCATCACCACAGGCAACTAAAAATCCTCCCTGCTTTATTGAGCTGACAAATTGTTCAAAAACTTCAAAAACTGCATCCTCATTTGGAAAGTGATCAACATGATCAAGCTCAATATTGGTGATAATCGCACCAGTTGGTTTATATGCCAAAAATGAACCATCGGACTCATCGGCCTCGGCCACAAAAATTTTTCCAGTACCACTGTGGGCATTTGTGCCTGCCGTGTTTATTGTTCCACCAATTGCAAAAGAGGGATCTAAGCCAGCAAATTGCAGTGCAACGGTTAGCATCGCGGTGGTTGTAGTTTTTCCATGGGTGCCTGCTATCGCTACCGATGTTGATTCCGACATTAACCAAGCAAGTGCGGTGGCTCGAGCAATAATTGGTAGACCCTTTGCTTTAGCCGCCAGCAACTCTGAATTACTCTCATTTATTGCCGACGAGATAATCACCATTTGAGCATCCCCTAGATTTTGGGATGCATGTCCGATAAATATCTCAGCTCCCAATGCTTTTAAAGATGTAAGCATGGCAGATTCACTTTTATCGGAACCAGATATTGAAAAGCCTTTTGCCAGCATTATTCGGGCGATGCCACTCATTCCTGCTCCACCGACTCCAATAAAGTGAATCTTTAACTTCGCAAGATCAGTTAAGGAGTAGTTGCTTTGAGTGCTCATTTATTGTTTTCTACACAATCAATAATCATCTTTCCGATTATCTCACTTGCTGAAAACTCTCCTTTATTAACAGGTCTAAAACTACTTGCTTTACGCCAAATTTCATCCCAATTACTGATAAGCCAGTCAGCGTTGAATTTATTATCTGCCACTAACTCAGCTGCTCCAGCTGTCTGCAGATCAAATGCATTGGCAGATTGTTCACCATTTCCAATTGGCAATGGAATTAAAATTGCGAATTTGCCAACAGCTGCCAGCTCAGCGCAAGTCAGCGCTCCACTTCTTGCAATAATCAAATCTGCTGCATGGTAGGCAGAAGACATATCATCGATGTAGGAAAGTGGTAGGTAATTCTCAGTTGAAGTAGGAAGTGCATTACTTCGGCCAACCGAGTGAACAACCTGTACACCCTTCTCTGTAAAAGCCGATAGCGATTGCAAAATAGCTTCATTAATATGACGAGAGCCCTGTGATCCACCAAAAACAAGAATTGTTGGTTTAGTTTTGGAAAGATTCCATTTTTCTAACTGATCATTCTTGATGCGAGAAGAATCGTCCGGGGATAAATTTGCCGCATCAATAATCTCAGCTCTGATTGGCATACCACTCAATTTAGCGCTGCGCCATCTTCCTAGCTTTTTTTGAGTTCGGGTAAAGGCGATGAAGATTTCTGAGGCAAATACTGCGCCCAATCTATTTGCCCAACCAGGAATCGCATTAGCTTCATGTATAAATATAGGTTTGCGCAATAGTGCTGCAGCCAAATAAATCGGCGGGCAGGCATACCCACCAAAACCAATTACCAAATCAGCATCACGGCACACTTTAATTGCCTTCAAAGTAGCGAAAACGATTTTTACGGGCCAGATAAGAGTTGCAGGTGTAAATTGCCTTGGCATTAAAACTTTGGGAATATGCCTTAATTCAAAACCTGCTTTAGGTACAAGCTGGTTCTCTAATCCATTTTTTGTGCCAACAAAAGTTAACTCCCAATTGGGTTTGGCGTTTTTTAACCAAGTTGCCACAGCAAGAGCTGGTTCAACATGTCCGGCAGTGCCTCCTCCTGCAAATAATATTTTGGTGCTCACTAGCTCACCTTTCGCATCCGACTAGCCTTTATGCCTTCAGATATCTCTGGTGTTCGCCGTGCTACTCCCAATACAAACCCCAGCGCAATTAAATTAGCGAGTAATGATGATCCACCATAAGAAATAAGTGGCAAGGTCACGCCTATTACCGGCAAGAGTGAGGTAACTGAACCAATGTTTATGGTGATCTGAGCAATAAACCAACAGGCAATTCCAGCACATGCATATCTTGAAAGATTATCTTTAGTTTTTAAAGCAACTCTTAAGATCGAATAGATCAACGTGGCATAAAGTGTTAAAACCAATAACGATCCAAGCAAACCTAGCTCTTCGCCAATTACTGAAAAAATAAAATCAGTGTGCGCCTCTGCTAAATTTGCCCACTTTTGTTTGCTGGCACCAAGTCCGCTTCCCCAAAGTCCACCACTAGCAAGACCCATAATGCTATGGGCTGGTTGCCAGCCAGCGAACTTATAAACTCTTTCATCAAAAGGATCAAATAGAGCCACAAATCGATTCATTCGATAGGTACTAGTTAATACCAAAGCACCGCCCACTATTAATCCGCAGATACCTATACCAACAAAGTATTTGAATGGTGCTCCAGATACAAACAAAATACCGGTAAAAATGATGAAAAGAAGGAGAGCAGTTCCTAGATCTCGTTCAAGAATTATCAGTAACTCAACTAGAGCCAAACCGGGAAGAAGTAGCATCACAGATGATCCCTTACCAGCAACCTCACCCACGTTTCTTAGTTGAAATGCACACCAAAGAATTAGTAGAAACTTTGCAATCTCTGATGGCTGTAATGTGAATCCTGCGATCTCAATCCAGCTGCGATTACCATTTATATTCTTACCCAATCCAGGTATGAATGGAAGCAATAGAATTACGATAGAGATACTCAACCCGTAGCGGGCTATTTTTGGCCATACACTGCCGTGAACTCGAAAAGCCCAGTAAAAGGCAAAGGATCCAAGACCGAGAAAACTTAACTGTCGAATAAACAGTGTGTAGGCATTGCCATTCTCCTCCAATGAAGTAACTGTTGAGGAGGATAAAACCATTACTAGACCTAAAGCTGAGAGAAATACCGTGCTCCAAATAATTAAGTAATATGGAAGCTCTGGTCTTATCAAAAATCGCGAGCTTTTCTGGGCTGTTAAATTGCTATTCATTTCACACCATTGCCTTCACGGCATCGGAGAATGATTGTCCGCGATCAACATATGAATCAAATTGATCCATGGATGCGCAAGCCGGTGCCAATAAAACTGTGTCCCCAGATTTTGCGATCTGTTGTGCCTGCTTTACAACATCAATCATCAACTGTCTTCCATCACTTTTCTGATCGACCCGAATTATCTCGGTATTAGGTGAGTGCTTTTGGAACGCTTGGGCAATCAACTCTCGATCCTGTCCAATCAAAATTACTGATTTGATTCGGTTTGCCGCTCTAACTACCAATTCATCCATGCTCGCACCTTTAGCCAGCCCGCCAGCAATCCAAACAACATTAAAGTAAGAGAGCAAAGAGGCAATGGCTGCGTGTGGATTGGTTGCCTTGGAATCATCTATCCAAGTGATCTCATTTTTACTGAGTACCAACTCCATTCGGTGGTGATCTGTTGAGAAGTTCTTTAATCCGTCTTTAATAGCGGAGTAAGGAATATCTAAGGAGAGTGCAATAGCTGCTGCGGCCAGGGCATTTAAAACATTATGTGGCACTGTCGGCCTGACATCAACAATTTCAGCTATCTCATGCGCTTGAGTCGAGGAGGGAGAAAAGGCCCGATCTACCAATAGGTTTTCTACTACTCCAAGTTCACCAGCTAATGGAGTGTCAAGTGAAAACCAGGTGACAGAGTTACCACTTACCCGCTTAAATAACTCTTTATCAGATTTGTTAACAATTGATCTTTTGCCATGGTTAAGTAACTTAAGTTTTGCGCTAGCGTAACTGTCGAAGCTTCCATGCCAATCAATGTGGTCTTCGGCAATATTTAGGATCGCCACTGACTCATACTTTGGTAAATCACTCCATTGGATTTGAAAAGATGAGAGTTCTAACGCCAGA
>WLEM01000044.1 GCA_009704285.1 Actinomycetota bacterium | reverse complement strand
TCAGATGCAGGAGTTTCATTTGGCGCTCATGAGAAAAAGATGGGGTTTCGAGGATCACCAACTCGTGAGGTCTACTTTGATAATGTAAAAATCAGTGATGATCGAAGATTAGGTGAGATAGGAAGTGGATTTTCACTTGCCATGAAAACTCTAGATCACACCAGAATTACCATTGCCGCACAAGCTTTAGGAATTGCTCAAGGTGCATTTGATGTGGCGAAAAAGTATGCCCATGAACGCCAACAATTTGGCAAGCCAATATTTGATTTTCAAGCAGTGCAATTTATGTTAGCTGACATGGCAATGCAGATTGAGGCTGCTCGCCAATTAACATATGCAGCTGCGGTAAAGAGTGAAAGAGTAGAAAGTGATTTAACCTTCTTCTCAGCAGCCAGCAAATGCTTTGCCACAGATGTAGCTATGAAGGTAACTACTGATGCGGTGCAGGTATTAGGTGGTTATGGATATGTAAGTGATTATCCAGTTGAGCGCATGATGCGAGATGCCAAACTAACTCAAATTTATGAGGGTACAAACCAGATTCAACGCGTGGTAATGGCTAGAAATTTAGATTCTTTAACTAATTAAAATCTAACAATAATCTCAGGAGTTGCCGCAGCCTTTACCTTTTGATCATGAGGCTCAACTGGAAGTGGTTCACTAGTTAATTCACCGCGGTGCAGCAGTGCGATGGTCCAAGCCTTACTTTTTGCCAACGCGCGATCATAAGAGCCACCACCTTGGCCTAGTCGATTTCCTGCGCGATCAACATGTAATGCGGGCACAATTATTAGATCAAGATTTACATTGATATCTGCATCTCCAATTGGTTCATAACTTTTGCCAACCTTTTTAAGATTTGCACTCGTTCCATCCCACTTAACCCAGGCTAAATCATTATCTTTTATAACCTTTGGCAGAAAAACTGTTTTACCAGCAGAGATTAACCTTTGATTTAGATCACTAGTTTCTGGCTCAAACTCATATGAGATGTATGAACCAACATTTTCAATATTCTCAAACTCTTTTGCTGAGAGAATATGGAGCCAACTATCAGCAATAAATCGATCCGCTCTCTCTTTTCGGTACTGCTTGCGCAGCTGTGATTTATTTTCTTTATTACCCATGCCCCTTACCTTAATTTATGGCTTGGGCAAAGTAGGGTTTAGGTATGGATGAAGTGGTGACAGTCGGCGCTTTTCAGGAGCAGTTACTTAATTTAAGTAAGCCCTTAGCCGCACTTGACCTGCCACTCTTAGATGCGCATGGGGCTACCTTGGCTAGTGACCTGTTAGTGGATGAAAAACCAGTAATCAGGAACGGGCAATTAATTGATTCAACTCAAATAGCACTAGCTGCCTCTCTTGGTCTAGATAGATTGCCATGTCGACCACATCCACGAGTTGTAATCATCAGTGCCGGTGATGACTTAGTTGAGCCCGGAAGCAAATTGGCAGATACCGATGATGAGTTTGAGAGTAATTCTTGGTTTTTAACCACCTTTGCTCGAGAGGTGGGAGCTCATGCATTTCGAGTACACACAATTCCAGAAACAGCCGAGCAATTAAAATTAGTAATTGAAGATCAATTAGTAAGAGCTGATTTGATCGTAATTAGTGGTGAATCAAAGGATGAATCATTTGATTTGATTACCTCAGTAATATCAACACTTGGCGAGATTCAAATTGTCACACCAAAACTTTCCGAGAGCAGCAAACATAGCTTTGGGTTGATTGGTCCAGATAAAACCCCAGTAGTGGTTTTGCCAGGAGATCCAATTAGTAACTTTCTATCTGCAGAGCTATTTATCAGACCAATGATCACAAAGATGTTAACTGGCGTAAGTACAGATAAGCCGAATAAGAAAGTGAAGTTAACTAAATCAGTAACTTCACCTTCAGGTGTAGCCTCTTACATAAGAGGTGAATTAAATGCCGATGGTCAGGTATCGCCATTGGCAGATCAGGAATCACTTATGACACTCTCTAAGGCAAATTGTTTAATAACACTTGGTGAGAAGGAGGAAAAATTAAACTCTGGTGATTCGGTCAGTGTTATCAAGTTAAACCAGGATAGACGTTGAAAAAATTAGTTGATCATGAAATTACCTTAAGGCCAATTCGTTTTAGGGATAAAGCAGAGTGGGATGCAGTTCGCGCAGTAAATCGAGATTGGCTTTCACCTTGGGAGGCAACTAGACCTAAGATTGAAAGTAATGCACCACTTCCTTCTTATTATGGAATGGTCATGCAGTTAAATAAGGAGATAAGAGCACTTCGATCTATCTCGCTAGGGATTTGGCTAAGTGAAGATGGTGAACAAAAACTAATTGGTCAAATAACTTTAGGTGGAATAATTTTTGGTGCGATGCGGGGAGCCCATATTGGTTACTGGATCGATCAACGCTTTGCCAGCCGCGGCTACACCACCAGAGCAGTCAAGCTATTAACTAAGTTTGGATTTGATGGCCTTAAGTTGCATCGCATTGAAATAAACCTTCGCCCAGAAAATGAGGCATCAAAGAAAGTTGCAGTAAAAGCTGGGTATGTATTGGAAGGGTCTAGAAACAACTACCTTCATATTGCTGGGGATTGGCGTAATCACATTACTTTTGTTAAGGAAAATCCAGAAATAAAATAAAATAAAGTAAGGACATACCTGCTCATTTGCCGTTGAATTCAACCTTTAACATTTATTGTTGTGCTTTATGGGTTCGGGTTTTATCTACTTAATCATCATCGCGATGTGGGCTGCCTACTTCTTACCGCAATGGTTAAGTAAGCATGAAGACACTTCAGGAAAAGCAATTGAAAGATATAAGAATGCAATGCAGGTAGTTGCCGAAAACAACCCGAGTGTAAAGACTGAACCAAGAATTGAAGATAAAGGCAGAATCTATTTCCAGCGACAACTTATATTTGGTTCATTGTTTTCTTTAAGTTTTATCGCTTTGATTTTTGCATCTGTTGGATTTT
Source organism: Actinomycetota bacterium (assembly GCA_009704285.1). Next base: position 2,648 of record WLEM01000044.1, on the reverse strand, counting down.
TAGATTTAACTACAACATTAATACCGATGACAGCTTTACTAATTTATGTAGTAAATGTTCGAAAACAGGTAGTGGCCTCACAACTTAAAGCCAGGAGATTAAAAGCATTAGAGAAGATCACTAACAGTAAGATTCCAACTACAGTAATTCCAGATCCAATTACAGAAAAAAGTAGCAAAGAGCATTGGATTCCATTTTCTGAGCGCCCAGAGATCACTGGAGTGGTAGTAGTTCCAAAGGATCGAAAAGGTTGGCAGCCAACAAAAGTTCCAAAACCTGTCTACACAACAGCGGCTAAAGCGGTTCCAAGTAAACGAATAATTGATCTAACCACTACTGGTCAGTGGAGTGCTGAGCAAGAGCGAGTTAAAGCTTTATCAGGTAGAGATGATGACTTTTTTGATCAAGAAATTGCAGCAAACCTCTCTGAAGAAGACAGAGCTGTTAACCAATAGTTAAATCCAGCTAGGCAACCACATTCGGTTGATCCAATCTGAGTATGGAATTTCTAATCCAACCAATATTGGTAAGAAGTAAATGAAATTAACACCCACTAATACTAGATAGCCATATAGGTATCTTCGATCTAAGCCTTTGTTTAAGGCCCAATTCATAAGGTTTATTACAGAAAGTATTAAGAATGGCAGTATTGAAATTGAATAAAAATAGAAAGTGGTTCTTTCTTGTATGAAAAACCATGGCAGGTAGGTGCCAGCAACTCCTGCTAAAACAAATGCAGATATTCGATCGGGTTTAGATATAAAGAAGCCAAAAGTAATTGCAATTGCAAAGACTCCAACCCACCACAGCATTGGTGTTCCAATTGCCAAGATCTCCTGCGAACAAGAGGATGCACCACAGTTTGTTGGCGTCTGGTAGTAGAAAGAGGTAGGCCGGCCTAGTACTAACCAACTCCACGGATTTGCTGCATAGGCATGGGCTTCAGTTAACTCTCGATGAAAAGTGATAATTTCACGGTGATAATTCCAGAGTGAAGAAAACAGATTTGAGCCTGAATCCCTGCCCCAGCCATTTGAGTTAAAGATCCAACCGCTCCATGAAATAAAGTAAATACCAAGGGGTGTAAGTATGTATTGAGCAATTCGCTTTACCAAAATACTCCAATGAAATTTACTAAAATTTATAGTCAGTAAAATCAGTAGCGGTATAAGGAAAAAAGCACTCCACTTAGTAGCACCAGCAACTCCAATTACCATCCCACTTAACCACAAGTTATCTTGAAGTATTAAATAAAATGCTAATAAAATAAAAAACATCAGGAAGATATCAAGGAGTGCAACCCGTGACATCACCAGGTGTAAGCCATCTAGTGACATCAAAGCAGCTGCAGTGTTACTTAAAAATAAAGAGTTAAAAAGTAATTTCGTAATCATAAAAATCAATAAGACGGAGGCGCTACCAATAAGCGCTGCTGAAATTCGCCAGCCAAACTCATTGTCGCCAAATACCTTAATTCCCAACCCAATTAGCCACTTTCCCAGGGGTGGGTGCACGACAAACTCAGCATCACCTTGCGCATTTAACTCAACGCCATCATTAATTAGTGAGGCTGCATTTTTTGCATAGTAGATCTCATCAAAAATATAACCTTTTGGTTGGTTTAGTCGCCAAAGCCGAAGTGTGAGGGCAAAGCCAAGAATTAAGGTGATAGGTGCAAATTCTCGCAACCGACTCTTATTCATAGGGTCAGCCTAAGACCAGATAGAACATCAGTTGTGAAATAACCTGAGAGAATTAGCAGATGTTAATCCTGGCCTGCTTACCGATTGGCGATTCAAGGGATGCCTCTGCCCATCTAATCCAAAGTATTCAACAGGTTCAGTATGTAGCTGCGGAGGATTCACGTAAGTTTGCCAGGCTTTGCCAAGACTTAAACATTAAACATAATGCCAAGGTAATTTCATTTTTTGAAGGAAATGAAAGTGAGAAAATTGAGGAGTTAACAAATCTCCTAAAGTCACAAAAAGATGTTTTAGTTGCAACTGATGCAGGTGCTCCTGGTATTTCAGATCCAGGGTATCGATTGATAAGAGCTGCCTTGCAATCTAATGTTGAGATAAAGGTTTTGCCTGGACCAAGTGCTGTTACAACTGCGTTGTTACTTTCTGGATTACCAACTGATCGATTTTGCTTTGAAGGTTTTCCGCCACGAACACAAGGGGCAAGAGCTAAATGGTTTGAAGATCTAGCCCAGCAGGAGCGAACTGTTATCTTTTTTGAAGCACCACACAGAATTACTGAGTGCCTAGTTGATGCAGGAGCCGCATTTGGATTAGATCGAAGTGGTGCGATCTGTCGGGAAATGAGTAAACATTATGAAGAGGTGGTTCGCGGAAGTATCGCAGAGCTAATTACTTGGGCTAAATCAAAAGAGATCTTGGGTGAGATAACAGTTGTACTTGCTGGTTTTGATCCAGCAAGCAGACAGATTGCTGATGAGGATCTAATTAAAATGGTTTTAGAGCTTGAAGAAATTGGTGAAAGCCGTAAAGAGGCAATCGCACAAGTAGCGAAGAAATATGCAGTTGCTAAGCGAGTTGTATTTGATGCCATGGTTACCTATAAGAGTGAGGATAAGATCTGATCATGGCCGAAAAATCTTTTTACTTAACCACGCCCATTTACTA
>WLEM01000043.1 GCA_009704285.1 Actinomycetota bacterium | reverse complement strand
TTCCCGTAGTTAAAGATGCCGGGGATCTAAACATGGGTGGGATTGCCCGAAAGATTTCTGATGTAGCTGCAAGAACTCGTGAAAACAAAATTACGCCTGATGAGTTAGGTGGCGGAACATTCACCATCACAAATACTGGATCACGTGGGGCCTTGTTTGATACACCGATTATTAATCAGCCACAGGTTGCGATTTTGGGCCTTGGCGCAGTTGTTAAAAGACCAATGGTTGTTAAGGGTGCAGATGGTGGCGAGACCATTGCAATTAGATCCATGGTCTATCTAGCACTCTCCTATGATCACCGCGTCGTTGATGGTGCTGATGCAGCACGTTTCTTAGTAACATTAAAAGAAAGATTAGAAGAGGGTCGATTCGAATCTGATTTAGGTTTGTAACTTGGCTAAACAGAAAAAAATTGCCGTAACCGGTGCATCTGGATTAATTGGTAGTGCTCTTTGTGCGCAACTAAAAAGTGAAGGTCACCAGGTAATCAAAGTTGTTAGACGGGCTGCCCGAGTATCTGATGAAGTAAGTTGGAATCCACTTAAAGGAGAGATCGATCTAGCTGGGCTAGAGGGTGCTGATGCGGTCTTTCATCTTGCAGGAGCTGGTGTTGGAGATAAACGCTGGTCTGCTGCTTATCGATCAGAAATTTTAAACTCAAGATTGCTCAGCACAACGACAATTGCCAATGCATGTGAGCAAATCCAACCAGAGGTCTTTATCTCAGCTAGTGCAATTGGTTATTACGGTGAAACTGGCGATAGATCAGTAACTGAAACAGATCGTGGTGGCGAGGACTTTTTATCTATTGTTTGCCGTGAGTGGGAGTTAGTTGCAAACCAAGCCCCTAGCGTTCGAACAGTTAAGTTAAGAACAGGCTTAGTTTTAGATCCCACAGGAGGCGCGCTAGGCAGGATGTTGCCAATCTTTAAATTTGGTTTGGGCGGAAAGTTAGGTTCGGGTAAACAATGGTGGTCTTGGATTACTTTGCATGATCAGATTCGAGCGATGATTTTTTTAATGAATTCCAAAATCGAGGGCCCAGTTAACATCACCTCACCAAATCCGGTGACTAATCAACAGTTCACCGCAGCATTAGCTAGAGCATTAAAGCGACCGGCATTTTTTCCTGCTCCTGCCTTTGCACTTCGTGCTGTGCTGGGTGGATTTTCAACTGAAATTTTAGGATCAAAGAGAGTTATGCCAAAGGTTTTGCTAGATAACGATTTTGAGTTTGACTACCCACATCTTCTTGCAGCACTTACTGAATTAGTTGATTAATCGCTCGCGCTGCTAAAAAGCCACTTTGCATAGCACCTTGCTGGGATGGCACAGCCATATGATCTCCGGCAAGATATATCTGATCTGAAAACTTTGCACTCTTTGTTTTACTCACCCCCGGTAGGTGAGCAGGTAGAGATTGCTTTATCTCATACCTTGCCACGTACTCCCATGAGTGCGTATTTGTCTGCCAAATCTCTGCGAGCTCTTTGCGAAAAACACTTTCAGTAATAGCGGTAAGACAGGTTGCACTTACCAGATGTTGGCCAATGGGTGCGTACTTACTAGAGACTTGGCTGATAACTATTGAGTTAACTAACTTTGATTTACTAGATACGACTAGATTCTTTGAATCACTCGGTAGTTGATTTGTTGCAAAGTAAGCGGTTGTACTAGATAGCATCTTAGGCAATTGCACGCCACTAAGTAGTTGAGCTGCGGTAGTCGGATCTGTTGCCACAATAATATATCTACCTCGATAAGTACCGTGATTAGTTATTACTTGACCATTTGATACAGATTGCACACTCTCATTTAACTTAAGGTTTTGAATCGGCCTTGCCAAAGCTCTGGAAAACTCCCCCACACCAGCTGCTGGAACTCCAGGCAAAGATTTCACAAAACTACGCAAGATCTCCTGTGCTACATCAGATGCGATCTCTTGTGGATCTGTTAAAAAAACACCTGAGAGAAATGGTTTTAGGACCTTTTGATAGAGATCTGGAAGCTCAGTTGTGTAGTGACCAAAACTCTTCTCATTTTTAACCTTTGGGCTTGCAACAAATTTGAGAAACTTAAACTTTTGATTTAATGATCCTAACTTTGGTGAAAATGTTGAGAGGCTATAGCCGACCTTAATTTGTTCATCTGCCAACCTAATTTTTCCAGATATGTACTTAAAATCTAACTCTTTGATTAACTTACTTTTTACTACTTGGGGATACTTCGGATTAATCACTTGAAACCCACGATCGCAAATAAACCCATCAACTACATCACTTCTTACCCGACCACCAACCTGATCACTAGCTTCAAGTAGTAAAACTGAGTTACCTGCCTGCTGCACCGTACGTGCTGCAGTAATTCCGGCAAGACCTGCACCAACAACTATGCAATCAAAATTCATTCTTATCTAAAGCTGATCTCACGTGCTTGATCAATAATCTTTGCAACCGCTAACGCTTCATCGGTAGTAACTGGCCAAGGTGAACCAGATAATGCTGCTTTTACTAGTGAATAAAACTCGGTGTAATTTCCATCAACACTTGGGTAGGCGATCACCTCAGAGCCCTTATGAATAAAAGCTTGTGACTTGGTGCTCTGTTGCCACTTACCATCTACTGGTTGTCCCCCTGCTTTAAGCAGGCTCTCTTGTGGATCTAGCTCCTGAATAATTAATGTTGCTTGATCACCAACTAATCTAATTCTTGGACCAGTTGCTCCCATAATCGCACTTGCTGACAAGTATGAATCAACTCCATTTCTATGTTTGAGTACTAAAACTATGTCATCATCTGATGCACCTCGAATTGATCTAACGGATGAGGAGATCAACTCCGCTGCGCCAAACCAATCAAGAGCGGTTGAGAGCAGGTGTGGTTGTAAATCTAGAAGATTTCCCCCACCTTCAGCTGCGCTTTGATTTTCACGCCAAGAATCTCCCTTTAATTTTGGTTTAAAAACTTCAAACCTTGACTCCAACCGAAAGATTTTACCCAAGACACCATCTGCTAAAACTTTCTTTATTGTCAAAGAATCTGAATCCCACTTACGATTGAAATAGGTTGTTACTGGTACGCCAGTTTGTTTTGACACATCAATTATCTCTTGTGTCTCTTTTAAAGTTCGCCCCATTGGCTTATCAACTACAACTGGTACCCCAGCTTTTAAACTGGCTATAGCTTGCGCTGCGTGGACATCATTTGTAGAGGCAACAACAAGTAGATCTAGTTTGCAATTTAGTAGATCATCAATATTTTCAACAATTTTTGCTTGTGGAAAATCAGTTTTTGCATTTGAGATACGTGCAGAATTAGTTGTAAGTATTGCCGCAACTTCAAAACCTGCTCCACGCAAAAGTGGTGCATGAAAGTACCGCCCCGCTAAACCGTATCCTGCGATACCAACGCGGGGAGCCATAACTAGATCCTACTTCTTACCCTCATATTGCAACTTTGATGGCCACCAAATCTTTGGTCCCATTACGTGAACCAGAGCTGGAACTAACAAAGATCGAACAACTATTGTGTCTAGCAAAACTCCAAAGGCAACTGCAAAACCAAGTTGAGCTAGGAATACCAGTGGCAAGATGCCAAGGACGGCAAATGTTGCAGCCAAAACAATTCCAGCTGAGGTAATTACTCCACCAGTTACCGTTAGGCCCTTAATTACACCCTTACGAGTTCCGATCTTCATAGCCTCTTCTCTAACTCTAGTCATCAAGAAGATGTTGTAATCAATTCCCAATGCCACTAAAAAGATAAAGGCAAAGAGAGGGAATGAAGCATCTGCGCCAGCAAAACCAAAGACGTGCTCAAAGACCAATTGGCACACACCGAGGGTAGCCATGAACGAAAGCACAACTGTCAGCAAGAGAATGCCGGCAGCCAAAATGCTTCGCAATAACAAGCCGAGAATAATTCCAATAATCACCAGCACGATTGGAATGATCAGTCGATTGTCTTGACGTGATGCCACATCGGTGTCGTATTGAACTGCCGTGCCACCGCCGACCAAAATATCTTTGTCGACCTCTTTCACAGCATCTCGAATAAGTGGAATTGTATTTCTGGCTTCAACTGAATCCGGTGCAACCTTTAAAGTAGCATTTAGTAACACTTTGCCCTCTACCACTTTGATTGGTGGAGTAGGTTGTCCTGGAATCTTTTGACCAGCAACAATTGGCTCAACAAAAGCCACGTTAGCAACACTTATAAGAGCTGCAGTTGCGGCGGCAACATCATTTTCTTTCACGACGATCTCAACTGGAGATCCCTCACCACTTGGGAAATGCTCACCTAACTTTTCAAGTCCAATTACAGAATCTGTTTTACTTGTGAAAGCCTCAGTATTGGCCAATCCATCTGCCTTAAGCGTGAAAGAAAAACCAGCGAAAATGGTTAGTAGCAGTGCAGTTGAAATCCAAATTCGCTTTGGATTCTTTTCTACTGCAGCACCAATTTTTGCCCAAGTACCACTTAATTGTTCATCAACATCATCAAAGCGCGGAATCTTTGGCCAGAAAATCCATCGACCAAAAACGACTAGAAGTGCTGGCAAAAATGTAAGTACGGTGATCATTGCTGATGCGATTCCAATCGCACCTACTGGGCCTAAGCCTCTGTTGCCAGACAATTGACTTAAAAGAAGTACTAATAGGCCAGCGATAACTGTTGATCCTGAAGCAAGAATTGGTTCAACTACGCCACGCAATGCAACTTTCATCGCGTCATATCGTGACTCATGATGATGCAACTCTTCTCGATACCTGGCAATGAGCAGCAAGGCATAGTCGGTTGCAGCGCCCAAAACCAATACTGAAAGAATTCCCTGCGACTGTCCATTTAAGTCAATAGTGCCTGCCTTTGCCAGGAAATAGACCACAGTTCCAGCTAATGACAAGGCTGTAACTGCAGTAAACAACGGCAGAATCCAGAGCAATGGAGAACGGTAAACAACTATCAAAATAATTGATACAACTATCAAAGTTGTTAGGAGCAAGGTTGTATCAATTGATCCGAAAGCACCAAATAAATCTGCAAAAATTCCACCAAAACCAGTTACATGGGTCGTTAGATTCTTGGCTTCAAAGTTTTCCTTTAAATCCTCGCGTATAAACTCAATAAGAATTGGCAAGGTTGGCTTCTCTTCAATATTTTCTTGCCCGATATCAGAATTAAGCGCAATATTGGCCAGCGCTGCTTTGCCATCCTCTGATGGAATAGCTTGAATTGGAAATCCCGGCACAATATAAGAGCTAATTGATTTGCCTGACTCTGGCAATATTTTGTCACCCAATGTGTTTAAATAATTTTGAATTTCAGCCAATTTTACTGGATTCTTCTTTGGATCAACATCACCCAAAAACACCAATAAAGTAGGAATTTGATCATTTGAGCTATCGGTGAACTTAACAATTACCTTGCTAGCTAAAGTAGATTCAGCGTTATCTGGTAAAAAGGCAGCATTATCATTTTCTTGAACTGTAGAGAGCTTTCCAAAGGTTGGTCCAGCAACTGATGAAATACCTAGCCAGGCGATGATCGCCACGATTGCAATCCATAGTGGCTTGCGACCTTTAATCGAAGTTTTGCTCTTTGTTTTTGTTGCCATGGGTGATTCAAGCCTTTCCAAATAATGCGGTGTAGGG
>WLEM01000042.1 GCA_009704285.1 Actinomycetota bacterium | reverse complement strand
TTGCTATACATGTCAAGCATCCAAAATTTCTCCACTCTGAACATCAACCTTTGTGGCGACAGGGCGATTGGCTAATTGATCAAAAATTGATTTAGCCATCTTTTCTCCAATTCCTGGCACATTAGCGATCTCCTGCTGGGTTGAAGCTCTTAAAGCACTCACCGATCCAAAATGAGATAGAAGAGATTTTCTGCGAATTTCACCCAAGCCTGATATTTCATCCAGCAATGATTCCAACATTACTTTTGATCTCTTGCTCCTGTGGAAATTGATGGCAAATCTATGAGCTTCATCCCTGACTTTTTGCAATAGGTAGAGAGCTTCACTGTGTCTTGGGAAAATTATTGGTTCACTGTTATGAGGCAGCCATACCTCTTCCAACCTTTTGGCTAAACCACACAGAGCTACATCAGTTATGCCCAATTCAGATAATGCTTTGGCAGCAGCATTAACCTGCCCCTTGCCGCCGTCTACTACAACTAATTGCGGAGGGTATGCAAACTTTGGTCTACTTCCACCGGCTGCAGTAGCTTCTGCAATATCAATATCTTTCTCCTCTAAATACCTCTTAAACCTTCGTGTTATTACATGGTGCATAGCTTTTGTGTCATCGAATTCAGATTCATCAGAGATTGAAAACCTTCGATAATCACTCTTTTTAGGTTGGCCATCTTCAAAAACCACCATTGATGCCACCATGCTGGTCCCTTGAATATTTGATATATCAAAGCACTCTATTCGTAAAGGTAATTCAGCTAGTTCAAGCTGTTCAGCTATCTGGGCTAATGCGCTTCCGCTGACTGCTGCATCATTGGCTCGTTTGCTTAGGTATTGAATTAACGCTTGATTGGCATTGCGCTTAACCATCTGCACTAAATCAAATTTTTCACCTCGTAATGGTTGAGTGATTGAAACACTTTTACCTCGCTTGGCACTGAGCCACTCTTCTAACAATTTTGAATCCAACGGTTGACTATCCACAAGTATCTCTCCTGGTGGCGCGTTGTCGGCATAGATTTTACCTAGCGTCGCCGAGATTATTGATTCATCCTCTAAAAGATTGGAACGGTCAATAATCCATGATCTGGAGCCGGTGATTCGACCAGCGGTGACAATGAATTGAGACAAAGCTGCATGTGTAATCTCCTCATGAATTGCCAATACGTCAGCATCCAACTTTTCATTTAAGAATCTGTCTGTAGATTCAAATGCCTTGTTTATCGCTTCAAGTTGATCTCGCAATTTTGCAGCTTTCTCATACTCCTGCGCCTCCGAAGCAGCCTTCATCTCATTCTCAACACGGGTCGATATTTCTTCTGGGGACTTTTCTAAGAAGGTAACTAGATTATTAGCAAGAGTTTGATGCTCCTTCTGACTAACCCACTCAACGCAAGGGGCGGCACACCTACCTATATCTCCTAGCAAACATTGTCTTTTATTTCTTTTGGCCGATTGAAAATTTGATTCTGTACAAGTGCGAACCGGATAGATCTTTATCAAAGTTTCAAAGGTGCTTCTCAATGCCCAAGCATGCGAGTAAGGTCCAAAGTATTTAACTCCAGCAATTTTCTTTGAACGGGAAACAAATAACCTTGGATACTGTGAGTTTGTGTCAATGGCAAGGTAAGGATAAGACTTATCATCTTTGAATTGAACATTGAAATCTGGGCTATATTGCTTAATCCAAGTGAACTCTAATTGAAGTGCTTCAACCTCAGAGTTAACCACTGTCCAATCAACCCGAACAGCGGTTCTCACCATCTTACGAGTTTTGATCTGTAAGTTGCTACCGAAATAAGAGTTAAGTCGATTCTTTATGTTCTTAGCTTTACCCACGTAAATAACTTTGTCATCCTTATCAAAAAACCTATAGACACCAGGATCACTCGGTAGGTTGGTCGGACGATAACTCTTTGGATCACTCATAGTTATTTCTTTAGCGCGCTTGCTAGAAACTTTCCGGTATAACTCTTCTGATTTTTCACAATCTCTTCGGGGCGTCCCTCAGCAACAACTAAACCGCCACCTGAACCACCTTCTGGCCCCAGGTCTATCACCCAATCAGCAGACTTGATTACATCTAAATTATGTTCGATTACGATCACGGTATTGCCGGAATCTACCAATCGATTCAGAACCAATAAAAGTTTACGCACATCTTCAAAATGCAAGCCAGTTGTTGGTTCATCCAGCACGTATATCGTGCGACCGGTAGAGCGTCGCTGTAATTCTGTGGCCAGTTTTACTCGTTGTGCCTCACCTCCGGAGAGTGTTGGTGCAGATTGACCCAATCTGACATATCCAAGACCGACATCACAAAGTGTTGTTAGAAACCTAGCTATGGCAGGAACAGATTCAAAAAATTTACTAGCCTGCTCGATAGGCATATCTAAAACCTGTGCAATAGTTTTTCCTTTGTAGTGAACTTCCAAAGTTTCTCGGTTATACCTTGCACCATGACAAACTTCGCAAGGAACATATACATCCGGAAGAAAGTTCATCTCGATTGTGATGGTTCCATCGCCTGAGCAATTCTCACATCGACCACCCTTAACATTGAAGGAGAAACGGCCTTGTTGGTAACCCCTAACTTTTGCTTCACTTGTTTCAGCAAACAAGGCTCGCACCTTGTCGAAAACGCCGGTGTAAGTCGCTGGGTTAGAACGTGGTGTGCGACCAATTGGAGATTGATCTACGTGAACTACTTTATCTAACTGATCCAGACCTGTAATAGTTCTGTGGCGCCCTGGAACGATTCTTGCGCCGTTTAATTTATTAGCCAATACCGAGTACAAAATGTCATTGACCAGTGTTGATTTACCAGATCCGCTTACACCAGTTACCGCGACAAATGCTGCTAGAGGGAAAGTTACATCGATATTTTGTAAGTTATTCTCTTTAGCATCTTTTACAATCAAAGATTTCTTTGGATCTATCTCCCTGCGCTTTTTTGGAATTGCTATAACTGATTTACCTGATAAATAAGCCCCAGTTATTGACTCCTTGCTTGCAATCAGATCTTCATAACTTCCCGATGAAACCACTCTGCCGCCATGTTCTCCGGCTCCTGGACCAATATCAACAATCCAATCTGCTGTTCGGATCGTATCTTCATCATGCTCAACTACAATGAGTGTGTTTCCTAAGTCGCGTAACCTAGTTAAAGTTTCAATTAATTTCCGATTATCGCGCTGATGTAAACCAATGCTGGGTTCATCAAGCACATATAAAACTCCCGTGAGCCCTGAACCAATCTGTGTTGCAAGACGAATTCGTTGGGCTTCACCGCCAGAGAGTGTTGCTGCTGGCCTTGCTAAGGATAAGTAATCCAACCCCACATCTAGCAAGAAACCCAATCTTGCATGAACCTCTTTAAGAACTCGTTCTGCAATCTTCTTCTCTCGAGCTGATAAAGAAATATCCTTTAGAAAAACTGCGCACTCAGCAATTGAGTACTCACAAATTTGCGCGATGTTTTTACCGCCTAAAGTCACAGCAAGTACCTCTGGCTTTAATCTGCTTCCCTTACAAGCAGGGCATGGGGTTTCGCGCATATATGCTTCATATTTATCGCGACTGTAATCACTATCTGTTTCAGCATGGCGACGGTGTATAAAAGGTATAACTCCTTCGAACCCCGTTGAATAATTCCTAACTCTTCCATAACGATTCTTGTATTTAACATGAACCTCATAATCCCAGCCATGCAAAACTGCGTCCTTAGCTTTCTCAGAAAGTTTTTTCCAAGGCGTATCAAGAGAGAACTTAAGATCTGTTGCGAGCCCTTCCAGTAAACGTAAGAAATATTCCATGCCAGACCATGGCGCAATCGCTCCTTCATATATTGAAAGTGAGTCATCGGGAATTAGCAATTCCTCATCTACTTCAAGTTTTGTGCCGATGCCGGTGCATTGAGCACATGCTCCAAAAGGAGAGTTAAATGAGAATGAACGTGGTTCTAACTCTTCAAAAGAAATTTCGCATTCATGACAAGCCATATGCTCGCTAAAGGATTTTTCCTTATCAACAGAGCCTTTCTTGGCGTCAACAAAATCTAAGATCACCAAACCACTTGCAAGTTTTAAAGCTGTTTCGATTGAATCGGTGATTCGCGATTTACTCTCGGTTTTCACACTTAAACGATCAACGACAACTTCAATGGTGTGTTTTTCTTGCTTCTTTAGCTTTGGTACTTCGGCTATCTGATAAGTAGTGCCATCAACTCGAACTCTGGAATAGCCTTGGGTAATAAAATCTTTGAAAAGATCTAAGAACTCACCTTTCCGTGCACGAATGACTGGCGCTAAAACTTGAAATTTGAGTCCTTCTTCCATCTGAAGAATCTGATCAACAATGTTTTGAGGGGTTTGTTTAGCAATGGCTTTTCCACATTTTGGACAATGAGGTTTGCCTGCCCTGGCAAAAAGTAATCTTAAATAATCATAAACTTCAGTGATTGTTCCAACTGTGGATCTTGGGTTTCTATTAGTAGATTTTTGATCTATCGAAACCGCAGGCGATAATCCTTCAATGAAATCAACATCTGGTTTATCCATCTGACCCAAAAATTGACGGGCATAAGCCGAAAGTGATTCAACATATCTGCGCTGGCCCTCTGCAAATATCGTGTCGAAGGCTAGTGATGATTTTCCTGAGCCAGATAAACCTGTAAAAACTATCAGCGCATTTCGCGGCATGTCCAAAGAGACATCTTTTAGGTTGTGTTCTCTGGCGCCACGTACTATTAAACGATCGTTCATTAGTTTCCAGCCTCTTGCATTCCTTTTAATTCTCGCTTCAATTCTCTTATCTCATCTCTTAATCTTGCCGCTAATTCGAAACTCAACTCTGACGCTGCTAATCTCATTTGATCAGTAAGTGATTCAATCAATGCCACCAATTCTTGACGTGGTAAGGATTGTGCATTCTTACTATGAACCCCACTAGTAAATCCAATTTTCTTGGTTTTGGCGGCCAATTCATCTGTGTCATCCGCCTCTTTTGCTATCAGATCTGTGATATCAGCAATCTTCTTGCGCAGCGGAGTGGGATCAATCCCATGCTCGGTGTTGTATGCCACTTGTTTAGCTCTTCTTCTGTTTGTTTCATCAATCGCATTGGTCATTGACTTGGTCATATTGTCAGCGTACATATGGACTTCACCTGAAACATTTCGAGCAGCGCGTCCAATAGTCTGAATCAATGAGGTTGTCGATCTTAGGAAACCTTCTTTATCTGCATCTAATATCGCAACCAAAGATACTTCAGGTAAATCCAATCCTTCACGTAAAAGATTAATGCCAATTAAAACATCATACTCACCAGTTCTTAGCTCTCGTAGCAGCTCAACTCGTCTTAAAGTATCAACCTCTGAATGTAAATATCTAACCTTAACTCCAAGGCCTAACATATAGTCAGTTAACTCCTCTGACATTTTTTTAGTCAAAGTAGTCACAAGAACTCGTTCATTACGATCTGCACGTAATCTAATCTCGTTAATCAAATCATCTATCTGTCCTTTAATTGGCTTGACCACAATTTTCGGATCCACCAGTCCAGTGGGACGGATAACTTGTTCGACGACATCATTTTTGGTTTTTTCTAACTCATACTTACCGGGTGTAGCAGACAGGTAAACTTTTTGACCGCATCTTTCTAAGAATTCTGTAAATTTAAGAGGCCGGTTATCCATGGCACTTG
>WLEM01000041.1 GCA_009704285.1 Actinomycetota bacterium | reverse complement strand
CAAGAATGATTGATTACGTGATTCCAGATGGTGTACGAATAGCAGATGGTGATCGAGTTAGGTTGGGGGCATATCTCTCACCTGGCACCACCGTGATGCATGAAGGCTTTGTTAATTTCAATGCAGGAACTTTAGGCAAATCAATGGTGGAAGGCCGCATTAGTGCCGGTGTTGTTGTTGGCGATGGCAGTGATATTGGTGGCGGAGCATCAATTATGGGAACTTTAAGTGGTGGCGGTAAAGAGGTAATTTCCATTGGTCAAAGAACTTTGCTTGGCGCTAACTCAGGTATTGGAATTAGCTTAGGAGATGATTGTGTTGTGGAGGCAGGCGTGTACATTACGGCAGGCTCAAAGATAAGCCTCCCTGATGGAAGTATTGTTAAAGCAAAAGAATTAAATGGAGCTAATAACTTGTTATTCAGACGTAATTCACAATCAGGAGCACTTGAGGCGGTAGCTAAAACTGGCAAGTGGGCTGGTCTTAATGCAGCCCTGCACAATAACTAGTCTTTAAAAAGTTTTTTCGGAGAGGTAAGAAAACCCACTCCCCATGAAATATGCATTGTCGCTAGAACTAGTGGCATAAAAAATTTGTCTAAAACTTGCTGGCCAATAATCAAGCCGCCAATCACCAGAAGAAGTACATAGGATATTGAAGGAACAAAGAACAGCTGATTTACAAATAATCCTGCTGTAAGTGAAATGGCATTTACTATTACTGCAATTGGTGGTGCCAAATAGCGATAGTTTGTAGTTTTAGGATGCTGCCTAGCGATAACTCGGCGCCATCTGCCATACTGAAAATATTGCTTTGCCAACTTTAAAATACTTTTCCTTGGTCGATATGTGACTTTAAGTTCTGGATCAAACCAAATTAAACCACCTTGAGCACGCATGCGATGGTTTAACTCCCAATCTTGCGCTCTGATGTACCGCTCATCAAAGCCACCGGCTTTCAAAATTGCAGCTTTCTTAAAGGTGCCAAGATAAACAGTCTCAGATTCACCTGCACTACCGCCAGTATGAAACTTTGAAGGCCCAACCCCAAGCTTTGATCGCATTGCCTGCGCAATTGTTCGCTGTAATCCACTGCTGCTATCTGCATACATAACTCCGCCAACATTTACGGCGCCAGTTTTTAACATGATCTCAACCGCGGTTTTTATGTAGGTTGAAGAGATTTCAGAGTGGCCATCAATTCTGCAGATTATTTCATTCGAGCTTTCTTTGATAGCTAAGTTCAAGCCTTTAGCGGTTTGACCTGATGGGTTGTTAACAAGTTTTATGTTGGAATTTTTTGCTGCTAAATCATCAGCAATCTGATTTGTCTTATCTTTTGAAGGTCCAAGTGCCAAAATTATTTCAATTTCTCCAGCATAATCTTGCTGAAGAATTGCTGAGATGCAATTTTCTAAATCTTGTTCTTCATTGAGGATAGGCAAAATCACCGATACGGCAGGTGTGCTCAAATCATTCATAACCCCTCCTGCCATTATTTGTGCTCAGTATTTCCCTGCCCATAATCTAGGATAAGAAGATGAAATCTTCTCGAAGTGTCAGGATCTTTACTGGTATTTCGATCTCAACTTTGGCAATTTCAGCAGTTAGCGCATTGGCTTTTGGCACAGTTTCTGCCTCAATAAACAAGATCGATGCATTTGCAGGTATTGATAAACGTCCCGAAAGAGTTTCTTCTGCAATCAATTATTTATTGGTCGGATCAGATACAAGAGAAGGTTTATCAAAAGCTGAACTAAAAGCGCTTCGAGTAGGTTCAGTTAAAACTGCTGCCGGTAAAAGATCTGACACCATGTTACTAGTTCATATCTCAAAGGCGCGGGATAAGGCTGTTTTGGTTTCAATCCCCAGAGATTCATTTGCACTAATTCCACAGCACCTAAACAAATCAGGAAAAACCATTCCAGCTGCTTACTCTAAAATCAACTCAGCATTTAACTGGGGTGGTGCGCCTCTACTAATTCAAACCATAGAGGAAATGACTGAGTTAAAGATCGATCACTATATAGAGGTTAATTTCGCAGGGTTTGCAAAAGTGGTTGATTCATTAGGTGGCATTGAGGTTTGCACTAAGAAAGATATAGATGATCCAAAGAGCCACTTAGTTTTACCTGCTGGAGTTCATACCTTAAATGGCATCGATGCACTTAAGTATGTTCGCACTAGAGAGTTTGATGGCTTGGGAGACATCGGCAGAATGCAACGCCAACAAGCTTTTATGTCATCAGTGTTTAAGAAAGCTACAAGTGCTGGAGTATTACTAAATCCCGTGACAATGACTAATTTTATTAACTCTTCTCTTTCTGCAGTAACCACAGATGAAGGATTAAAGAATTCAGACTTGATTACCTTGGCTAAGCAACTGAAATCACTTGCCACCTCAAATATAAGAACCCTCACTGTGCCGCTTTCAAGTTTGAACTACTACTCAAATGGCGTAACTGCATCGGTCTTATGGGATCCAGTCTTGGCTCCTGAATTATGGGATCGCTTGCGTGAGGATCGAGCAGTAATAGATGAGGTAACTCCATCACCTTCACCATCTGCAACAGAAGCTGCAAAGGTTGAGATTATTGATAAGTTTAAAACTCGTACTGTGGCAGATAATATCTGCCGATAATTAACTTACTTAAAGATAGGCTCTATCCATGACGTTGAAACTTTCGGTAATTGGTACTGGCTACTTAGGAGCTACTCACGCTGCTTGCATGGCAAGTTTGGGCTTTGAGGTCATTGGATTTGATACTGAGTATTCGAAAGTGGATTTATTAAGCAAAGGAAAAGTTCCATTTTATGAGCCAGATTTAGAGGAGTTACTGGCAGAACAAATAAAAGCCAAGCGTTTAACTTTTACAAATAAGGTTGAGGATCTTTCTGATGCAGATGTGCACTTTATTTGTGTAGGAACCCCCCAGGTTAAAAACGGTAATGCCGCAGATTTAACCTATGTAAATTCTGCGCTTGAATCAATCGCAAAGCACGTGAAACCAGGTGGATTAGTTGTTGGTAAATCAACTGTTCCAGTTGGAACGGCGACAAAGTTAAGAAACAGATTACTTGAGTTAAACCCTAAAGCAGATCTTGCCTGGAATCCTGAATTTCTTCGCGAAGGATTTGCAGTTGAAGACACTCTGCGACCAAATCGTTTAGTTATTGGTGTTGTTACTGATTCTGCTGAGAACATTCTTAAAGAGGTATATGCAATAAACCTAAAAGAAAACACGCCTTGGGTGAGAGCTGATCTGCCAACAGCAGAGTTGGTAAAGGTTGCAGCTAATTCATTTTTAGCGACCAAGATTTCTTTTATTAATGCAATGGCTGAGGTTTGCGAAGCATCTGGTGGTGATGTGACTGTTTTAGCAAAAGCTATTGGTTATGACCCAAGAATTGGCAGTAGATTTTTACAAGCAGGAATTGGATTTGGCGGTGGCTGCCTTCCAAAAGATATCCGCGCATTTATGGCACGGGCTGAGGAGCTGGGAGCTAGCCAGGCTGTTGAATTCTTAAAAGAGATCGATGCCATCAATCTGCGTGCTCGACAGAGAATTATTGAGCTAGTTCGCAAGGATCTATCTGATGACTTAGTAGGCAAAAAAGTTGCTGTCTTAGGGGCGGCATTTAAACCAGATAGTGATGATGTTCGTGACTCCCCGGCCCTGGATATTTCAGCACAAATTCAAGCTGCTGGAGCTAATGTCACAGTCCATGATCCAAAAGCAATTTCTAATGCGCAGAAACGTTTTCCTGGATTAACTTTTGCAGAGGATATAGATTCTACTTTGAAAGATGCTGAGATAGTTCTTCATCTGACTGAATGGAAAATTTATCGCGAGATTGATCCAACACAGATCAAGAAACTAGTTAAATCTGCAATTATGATTGATGGTAGAAATGCACTTGATCGTGATCTTTGGCGGGCAGCTGGTTGGAAATTCAGAGCATTAGGTCGAACTGATAGTGAGTGATTCAATAGATCAATTACTAGCCTTAAAGACTTGGGCAGTTGTTGGCTTGAGTAACAACTCCGAACGGGCGGCTTATCGAGTTTCAAAATTGCTCATGGATAAAGGTCACCAAGTAATACCAGTTCATCCAAAAGCAGAGACAGTTCATGGTCAACAAGGATATGCAAAATTATCAGATATTCCTTTTGCGGTAGATGTAGTGGATATCTTTGTTAATTCAGAGCTTGCCGGTGAGGTTGTAGATAGTGCAATTGAGATTAAAGCAAAGGGTGTTTGGCTTCAGCTTGATGTTATTGATGAGGCTGCAGTTGATAGAGCAGGAAAGGCTGGTTTAGTTACGGTAATGAATCGCTGTCCTGCCATTGAGTATGGCAAAAAAATATAGTTATTCGAGAATTTTTCCACTGTAATACTGTTGAGCATGGATAACCTCAGTAAGTAAAGTTTCAAGCTCTTCTCCAATGATTCCAACCTTCTTAATTGATTGATCAAACTTTAGTTTTGGATTACGGGCCATTAGATGCAGATATGGCCGGTAATCATCACTTTCTGGGTCAGTTTCTAAATCTCCTGTAACTACATAATTAGATAGCAACTCAATACTTCCTAGTGGCAAATCTAAAACAGCTCTTAGGCTCTGCTCATAAAAATTAGTCGTACAGCCAATCTGACTCCAGTACTTTGCATTTGGAATCAAAAAGTTCACTCCAACTAGTTTTTTGTAATCAACGGCGTCAACATAAATTTCAAATCCCCCGACTAAGCCGATCTCATCTGCAAGTTCTAGCGCTGAAACTTGAATTTCCTGCGAGATCTCATCAGTAATTCCCGGAAGAGGAGTGATCGATATATCGCCAGTAAGTAAGGTAATTGGCCAGGTAACGGCCTGTGCATGAGCTGATCTTGCAACTAAAATCGATAGATGCTCACCTTGAGTTGAATGCATGGAAATCTGACCCAACTTCTCTAATGTTTTAGAGGTTGGATACACCTTTACGCCAGATTTTTCCGCACTTTTTATTGCAGGAAGTGAAATAATTTTGGGGTCTACATAAACAAAATCAAGATCCTTTGCAAATTCAATTAACGTCTCAGCTGACATACTTACATTTTCAGATCTAATTTGAACTCCCAGTTTCACCGCTTCACTTTGATAGGCAGATTGACCCCACGCCTGTGTGATTATTCCAATGTATGGCGGTTTCATGTATTAAGGTTACCTGCATAATGGTTCAAGTAATTCTTGCCTCTGCCTCACCATCACGACTTCGCCTGCTAGAAAGTGTTGGGATAACGCCAAGTATTTTAGTAAGTGGGGTTGATGAAGATGCATCGGAGTTTGAATCCCTATCACCAGCAGAGCTGGTAATTGCTTTAGCAATTCTTAAAGCGCATACAGTTAAAGACAAAGCACCTGTTAATTCTTTAATCATCGGTTGTGATTCAACATTTGAATTTGAAGGAAAATCACTAGGTAAGCCAGTTACAAAAACGAAGGCGATCGAAAGGTGCAAACCATTACGTGGTAAAACTGGGTATCTTCACACCGGCCATTGCTTAATCGACTTACGACAGGGAATTGAGCTAAGTGAGCGGTCAACAGCAAAGGTGCAGTTTGCGCAGATGACCGATGCTGAGATTATCGATTATGTTGATTCAGATGAACCACTTAATGTTGCTGGCGGTTTTACCCTAGATGGATTAAGTGCACCATTTATTACAAAAATAGAGGGGGATCCCAGTGGAATCATTGGATTATCACTACCTTTATT
>WLEM01000040.1 GCA_009704285.1 Actinomycetota bacterium | reverse complement strand
TGGGCTACCTGTGTCAGTTGCAGATGAGCCGTACTTACTTACGATTTCCTTTTTAACTTCTGGCGTTAATGCCATTTGTATTGCTCCTTCTGTCTGTCACGAGGGCCTCGGTGTTATTCACGAAGGCGCACCTTCTCGCTTTAGTAAAGCCAAGATTACCAGCGCGATAGCAGATACTTAAAATCGAGGGGAAATTGAGCGTTATTTACTGGTTAATTCTCGCGCTTGGTCGCAATCTTTTTTCATTTGCTCAAGTAATGCTGTTAAGCCATCAAACTTTAAAGTATCACGTAATCTAAAACCAAACTCTACTGTTGCATCTTGGTCATACAAATCCAGATCAGTTTGATCAATTGCATATGCCTCAACCTGTCGGCCTCTAACACCTGGAAATGTTGGGTTTGTTCCAATTGATATTGCAGCTGGCCAGCGGCTTGATCCAACACTTAACCAGCCGGCATAGACACCATCTGCTGGAATTGTGGCAAGTGAGTGCAAACCAAGATTTGCAGTTGGATAGCCAATCTCTCGGCCACGCTTTTCGCCATGTACTACTTGGCCCTTTAGGTAAAACATCCGAGTTAGCAACTCATTAGCACGTTCAATTTGACCATCAATTATCAAACTTCTAATCCGAGTTGATGAAATTGTTGAGCCACGATCTTCCTGTAGTTTTACAATCGATACACCAAATCCATACTTTGGTCCTACCTCAGATAAATACTTTGGTGTGCCTTGTGCTTTATGGCCAAAGTTAAAATTTTCACCAATTACAACATGTTCTGCTCCAAACCGACCAACTAAAACATCTTCAATGAATTGATCTGGAGATAACAATGAGAACTCCTTGGTGAAATTTACAACCTCAACAACGGATGCACCGGCAGCTTTTAGAAACTGGATTCGATCCTTGGTCGACATTAATTGGGATGGCGTGCGCTCTGGAGCAACAACTGAGGTTGGGTGTGGATCAAATGTCATCACTGTAACCTCACCTTGAATCTTTGCCGCAGCGATAATCTGTTGATGGCCAGCATGAACACCATCAAAGATACCAACTGCTAAAACCTTCTTCATCTAGTTATTGTTTCATAAAACATATTTACTCACTTGCCTTAACTAAAATTGGCGCTGCAACGATCTGTGAGCCCTGCAATTTGTTTTCCAATAACCCAATAAAAGCTCCCTGTGAATCCAAAGCAGCCACTACGCCAGGTTGAGGATTTTGAACTATCGATCTGCCAAACAATATTTCTCTACTCTCTGAAAAGTCTAAAATTCTAACTAAAAAGAGTTTCTCAATAACTTCAACAATTGGAATTAACTCTGCATCTTTAATCTGGTGGCAACGTTCAAGTGAAAAGGGAGAGACCAGAGTTCGCCGCAGTGAGATTAGGTGACCGCCCACCTTTAACTGCTCACCAAGATCGCGAGCAATAGCTCTGATGTAAGTGCCGGCTGAACAAGTTACCGAAATATCAACTTCAATTCCGGTGTCATTAACCCTTATATCTTTAACCAAAATCTCATCAATCGTGACATCTCGCTCAGGGATCTCAACCTGCTCACCTGCTCTCACTCTGGCGTGTGCAGATTTACCATCAATTTTTATGGCAGAGACAGAGCTAGGTCTTTGCTTAATTTTTCCAACAAACTTTGCAAGCTCATTGCTGATTGATTGATTTGTTACCTTGGCTAAATCTTCTTTTGCTGCTGTTGTGATTACCTGCCCATCTTTATCATCTGTATGAGTTGAACTTCCTAACAAAATAGTGCCCTCATAGGATTTCTTGCCATCTGTAATATAGGTAAGAAGTCTGGTGGCAATACCAACACCAAGTACCAATACTCCGGTAGCCATGGGATCTAAGGTGCCAGCATGACCGACTTTTTTAGTATTAAGTTTCTTTCTGGCCATTGCAACTACATCATGGCTTGTCATACCGCCGGCTTTATCTACAAGTAAAAAGCCATCCATTAAATCACCGATTAATTATGTTTTTTATATGGATCTTCAGCAACAGGTTTAGCGCCTGCTCTTAATTTCTCCAGTTCAGCATCTGCTTTGTGCATCTGTTCAATTAGATCATTCATTGCAGAGGCTGAATCAGCCATGCCATCTAAGAAAAATTCAAGAGATGGAGTGACTCGAACGCCAAGTGCTCGACCAACCTCAGAGCGAAGCATTCCTTTAGCACTGCTTAACGCAGCAGCACTTGATTCATGAGCTGCTGCATCACCTAGAACTGTGTAAAAAATTGATGCCTGTTGCAAATCACCAGTTACTCGAACATCAGTAATAGTTACAAAACCAAGCCTTGGATCTTTTACTCGCGATTCAAGAGCATTTGCAATTATCTCTTTAATGCGATCGGCAACCTGCAGTGGACGTTTACTTGGCATGAATTAAGCTCGCTTTTTCTCGCGAATTTCATAGGCTTGAATTACATCTCCAACCTGTAAATCTTTAAATGATCCAAGACCAATACCGCACTCAAAGCCCTCTCGAACCTCGGTGGCATCATCCTTAAATCTTCTTAGTGATTCAATGCTTAAGTTCTCACCAATTACAACACCCGCTCGCATTGTGCGAACCTTGGCATTACGCCGAATGTTTCCGTCAGAGACCATGCAACCTGCGATATTTCCAAACTTGCTGGATTTGAATATGTCTCGAACCTCTGCATTACCAAGAACTGCCTCTTCATACTCTGGCTTAAGTAGTCCCTTAAGTGATGCTTCGATCTCCTCAATTGCTTTATAAATGACGGTGTAGAACTTAACCTCAACACCTTCATGTTCGGCAAAGACAGCAGTTTGTGGCTCTGGCTTAACGTTAAAGCCAATAATTACTGCAGTAGATGCTGATGCCAACGTAACATCATTTTTAGTAATAGCTCCAACACCGCGGTGAATAACTCTTAGATCAACCTCAGTTCCGACATCTAACTGAACTAACGCATCCTCTAGCGCTTCTACCGATCCAGAAACATCTCCCTTTAGAATCAAATTCAAAGTCGAAACCTTTGATTGTTCCAAGAAATCTTCCAGTGAAACCTTCTTGCGCGCCTTAGCTAAAGATGCATTTCTTGATGCCAACTGACGCTTTTCTGCAATCTGACGTGCAGTGCGATCATCCTCGGCAACAATAAATGAATCACCAGCTCCTGGCACAGATGTAAAGCCCAAAACTTGAACTGGCCGTGATGGACCTGCCTCATTCAATGTTTGTCCATGCTCATCCAACATCGCACGAACTCGGCCATAGGCACCACCGGCAACAATTGCATCTCCAACATGCAAGGTTCCTCGTTGCACCAAAACAGTTGCAACCGGTCCACGACCCTTATCAAGATTTGCTTCAATTGCAACACCTCGAGCAATGTCATCTGCAATTGCTCGCAGATCAATCGCAGCATCTGCAGTTAACAAAATTGCGGCAATCAAATCATCAATACCCTTACCCGAAAGTGCAGAAACATTGACGAACATGGTCTGTCCGCCGTACTCCTCCGCAATCAAGTTGTACTCAGTTAATTGTTGACGAATCTTGTCTGGGTTAGCACCCTCTTTATCAATCTTGTTTACTGCAACCACTATTGGTACATCTGCAGCTTGGGCGTGATTTAACGCTTCAATAGTCTGTGGCATAACACCATCATCGGCAGCTACAACTAGTACTGCGATATCAGTGACCTTGGCACCTCGAGCACGCATTGCAGTAAATGCTTCGTGTCCTGGAGTATCAATAAAGGTAATTGCCCGCTGCACGCCATCATGTTCATGATGAATTTGGTATGCACCAATATGCTGAGTAATTCCACCAGCCTCAGATTTAACAACCTCAGTTGATCGAATTGCATCTAATAATCTAGTTTTACCATGATCAACATGTCCCATAACGGTAACGATCGGCGAGCGCACCACCAGATCCTCTGGATCAATCTGTGCTAACTCTTGCTCTAGGTTAATATCAAACTCTTCTAGTAACTCACGATCTTCATCCTCTGGACTTACGATCTGAATAACAAAGCCCAGCTCAGCGCCAAGTAATGTGAATGTATCTTCATCAACTGATTGAGTTGCAGTCACCATCTCACCTAAATGAAATAGCGCTGAAACTAATGCAGCTGGATCTGCCTTAATCTTCTCGGCAAAATCCATCAAGGTGGCACCGCGACGCATACGCACCACAGTCTTACCATCACCCTTTGGAACTACCGCGCCACCTAATTGTGGTGCTGGAAGATTTTCAAAATCTTCGCGTCTTTCTTTTTTACTCTTTTGTCCGCGACCTTTTCCTTTTCCTTTGCCACCTTTACCAAATGCACCAGCTGCGCCACCTCTTTGTGGTGGACGTCCGCCGCCTTTACCACCAAATGGTGAAGCACCAGGTGTTGATGGTGTGCGATATGGAGATGATGAACCACCTGGACGAGATGATGTTGGTGCACCAGAGTTTGGACGTGGATTACTAGATGCCGGACGTGCTGCAAAACCTGGTCGAACAGATCCAGGTCTAGCACCAGACATTGGTGGTCTCTGTCCTGGTTGTAATTTTCCAGGAGTTCTTCCCGCCTCTCCTGGTCTAATTGGTCTAGCAGGTGGACGTGGTCCACCGCCTCCGCTACTAAATGGATTATTTCCAGCTCTTGGTGGCCGCGGCATCGCACTTGGTGAGGTCGGCGCAGCAGTTGGTGATGAGAATGGATTGTTAGAACTTCTTGGAGCGGTAGGACGTGCAACAGGTGTTGCATCTTCAACCATCTTTTGTAACTCAGGCGGTAGATCTTCCACCTTCACAGTTTGTTTTGGCGCAGCCTTTTTTGCGGGAGCTTTTTTCGCCTTTGGCGCAGCCTCTGCTGGAACTAAATCTGGAAACTTGTCCATCAACTTGCGCACAACTGGTGCTTCAACAGTTGATGATGCTGAGCGAACAAACTCGCCAACCTCTTGTAGCTTTGCTAGCAGCTCTTTACTTTCAAGCCCTAACTCTTTAGCTAACTCATAAACGCGGACCTTGGCCACACTGCTCCTTCTTCTGGCCCCGCGTTATTTACGCGCGAGCCTAAATAGACCTACTCATAATCTGGTAGTGCTCATTAGAGTGTCATTCTCGCTCGCTTCATACATTTTCTTAATTACTTAATCCTTTTAAGTAATCTGCTAAATCTTGGTACTTAATCTCACCTTCAAACTTAAAGGCGTGATTAAAAGATTTTCGTTCAGTTGCCACCGAAAAGCAGTTTGGGTGAAGCCAGGCTCCCCGTCCGCTCATCCGATGGTTTAGATCGACCTTAACCTCATTGCCGATCAAAACTGTTCGAATTAAATCCTCTCGAGTAGCCAACTTTCGACATGCGATGCAGCTGCGTTGTCTAAGTTTTTTACCCAACATCGCGCACTCTACCCTACGCCCCTTGGATGGGTGAAATAGCTGCCGCTTCCTCTGCCTTTTCCGCCTTAATCTGCGTTACTGGATTATCTGGATGGATATCAATTCGCCACTGGGTAAGGCGAGCAGCAAGTCTGGCATTTTGACCATCTTTGCCAATTGCAAGTGATAATTGATAATCGGGCACAACCACCTTGGCAGATTTAGCTGCCAAATCAACAATCTCAACCGAGCTCACCTTTGCTGGCGCTAATGCATTGGCCACATAGGTTGCTGGATCATCTGAGTAATCAATGATGTCAATCTTTTCACCATTTAACTCAATCATTACATTTTGCGCTCTTCTTCCTTGCGGACCTATTAACGCACCCTTTGCACTCACGCCAGCGCGATGAGTCCTAACTG
>WLEM01000004.1 GCA_009704285.1 Actinomycetota bacterium | reverse complement strand
GTTCGAACTGGCATATCTATAAATCCTTCTGGTAAATCTGCAAATGCTGCGATGGCATCTGTCTGGCCTTCAATTTCTGCCTTACTCATTCCAGCAGCTAATCCACCTAAAACTATGTTGTCTCGCCCAGATAATGCCTTATTAAATCCAACCCCAAGAGCTAATAAAGTTGAGATTCTGCCATTAACTGTGATCTTCCCAGTTGTTGGTGGCAAGATTCCTGCAATTGATCGCATTAGTGTTGATTTACCAGCACCATTTGCGCCAACTATTCCAACTACAGAACCATGTGGAATTTCAAGATTTAAATGCTTAACCGCTTCAACAGTTCTAGTTCTAACCCGCTCACCCTTACTTGCGCGCATGATTGCATTTTTCAAGGTCTTTTTTGACTCAACATTAATTTTGTAACTAATTGAAAGATTTTCAATTCTAATTGCCAAACTATCTGGCAAGGTGGCTTTAGATACGGACGGCAAAATCACGCTCCCTTGAGATAAAGAAGTAAGCCCCCATCGAGAAGGCGATTACTGCCCATACTAGGCATCCAATTAATTGGGAGAGTGTTGGCATTAAGCCATCAATCCAAATTCTTGAATTTGCCGAAAGAATTGGACCTAGCGGGTTTAGGTAAAGAAGTATTCGATACCAACCATTTAACATATCTGGTTGCCATAAAACAGGTGAGGCATATAACCAAATTCTCATAATGTAGGAAAGGAGCTTTGTAGTATCACGGAAGTAGACATTCATGGTGGCAAAAAGTAAAGACAAACCAAAGCTAGTTACCACTAGCAGTACAAACAAAATAGGTAGTAATAGGTAATTTGCATTAATCCCTGGCAAGGAGGTGTCATCTAGAAATAACTTGCCACCAATTACAATCAAGATGTAAATAGGAATAGTTGGATAAAACTGTCTGGCAGCACTTATTGCACTAGATAGTGGCAATAGTGCGCGCGGAAAAGCTTGATTTAAAATTAGGCTGCCCCCCGATGTAATTGAAGAGGCGCCAAGCAAAATTGTGTTTTGGGCAAAGTAGAATGTAAATAAGCCAATTAATATATGAGCTAGCGTTGTAAAGCCACCACCTTGACCTCTACCGCCTTGGATGATGGTGACCAATAGAAAGTAAATTACAGCTAGAAATAATGGATTTAAAACTAACCATACTTTGCCCAGTTTTGACTCTAAATACTCAGCCTTATCTGAAAACTTAGAAAGCTCAGTGGCAAACTCTCTTCTTCGCCAAAAGTCACGAAAGTATGGCCGCAGTGGCGGTAGTGATGAACTATGGGGTTCAAAAACCTGGATCTTATTACCGCCCTCAATCATGAGGGTTATTCTGCCACCTTTGATTTGGAACTACGGGCCAGACTTGCAACCGCAGTGACCAGTAAAGTGCCAATAATTACCGCCAATGAAAATTGCGTTGAGATCTCTGGTAGATGAACCCCGAAAATATTGTGAATCTCACTTCCGTGTAATGCCTCCAACACCAGTTTAATTCCAATAAATCCAAGGATTACCGATAGACCTTCATTTAGATATATCAGTCGTCCCATCAAGCCACCCAATAAGAAGTAGAGCTGGCGCAATCCCATTAATGCAAATGCGTTAGCGGTAAAGACAATATAAGGATCCTTAGTTAATCCAAAAATTGCTGGAATTGAATCTAGGGCAAAGATTAAATCAGTGAATGCAATAGCGACTAGAACGATTACTAAAGGTGAAGCACCTTTAGTTTTAAACCAGGTGATTAACCTTCCCTCTTTCCACTCCTTCTCTTCATCTTCAGTAAAGAGTTTGTAAGCGGTGAAGATAAGGAATGCTCCGAATATATAAAAAACCCAGGAGTACCGATTGATAACAGCTGAACCAATAACTATAAATATTCCACGCAAAATTAGCGCCATCACAATTCCAGCCAGAAGTACTAATTGCTGCTTGTTCTTATTGATTTGAAAACGTGCAAGAATCAAGATAAAAATAAAGAGGTTATCAACTGAGAGTGAGTACTCAGTTATCCAGCCAGCAAAAAACTCACCTCTGGCCTGATTAGTACTCCATTGGCCAAGGGAGATACCAAAAATTATTGCCGCACATACATAAAAAATGGTCCAGGCAGTTGCCTCTCTCATTGTTGTTTCTTTTTCACGCCGAATTATTGCTAGCGTCAAATCAAAAGCTAAAACAGCGAGTAATCCAATGATGGTTATCTCCCAGACGGTTGCACTCATTTAGTTAAATACCTTTCCAGGATTTAAAATATTGTTTGGATCTAATGTTTGTTTGATCGAGCGCATTACCTGTACTGCAGAGGCACCTGTTTCTGAAACCAATGCCTCGATTTTGCCTGATCCTATGCCATGTTCACCGGTACAGGTACCTCCCATTTCGATCATCTTCATAGTTATTTCATGGGTGATATGGCGAACATCCTCTAACTCTTCAGGTTTAGCTGGGTTGGTAACAATAAAACAGTGAAAGTTTGCATCGGCTACATGTCCTAATATTGAAAATGGATACGGATGTTTACTCAAGATCTGCTCTGCCACCGTTACTGCATCTGCAAGTTTTGATAATGGCACCGCTGCATCAGTACTAACAGCACGTTTTCCTGGATTGGCTGCAATTCCTGCCCAATAGGCATTGTGCCTGGCTTGCCATAATTTTCGCCTAGCACCCTCATCAGTTGTCCACTCAAAATCAGAGCCACCAAACTCTTCAACAATCTCCTTTACCGAGGCGGCATCCTCTGCCACACCTTGTGGTGAACCATGAAACTCAAAAAACAAGGTTGGAACCTCAGCAAGATTCAAACCATCATGGGCATTAACATTTTTAATACATTTTGCATCTAGAAACTCACATCTTGCAATCGAGATACCAGATCTAACAATTGCAGTTGCAGCAGTTACACCATCCGATAGATTGTTAAATCTGACTATCGCAGCTGCCATCTTCTCTGGAATTCCAAAGACTCGAAGGGTGAGCTCGGTAATGACCCCAAGTGTTCCTTCAGAGCCCACTAATAATCTAGTTAGATCATAACCAGCAGATAACTTCCTTGTCTCTCGACCAGTTTTAATAACAGTGCCATCGGCAAGCACAACAGTTAGTGCCAAAACATTGTCACGCATTGAGCCATATCGAACTGTGGTGGTGCCAGCAGCACCAGTTGCTGCCATGCCACCCAAAGTTGCATCAGCGCCTGGATCTACTGAGAAAAATAATCCTGAGCTAGCTAATTTCTCATTTAAAGCCATTCGATGAACACCAGGTTGCACCCGTACCAGCAAATCATCTCCTCGAACCTCTACCACCTTATTCATCTGGGTTAGATCTAGTGAGATCCCACCAAATAACGGCAGAACATGTCCTTCTAAAGATGAGCCAGCTCCAAAAGCAACTACTGGAATTCTCTCAGCATTGCAGTAAGCCAAAACCTTTGAAACCTCTTCAGTACTTTGTGGCATTACCACCGCAGATGGGCGAACAGGTGGAATCGCAGATTCATCTCTGCCATGTTGATCTAAAATTGTTTCATTAGTTGAAACTTGACCTGTAACTAAACTTTTTAAATGATTTATTTGCGCATCAGAAAGATCTACTCGCTTATTAACCATCTATAGATAATACCTGCTTTAAATAACTTATTGCTTATTAAAATTGATTGATTAATTATAAAAATACTGTTATCAACAAATTTACAATAAATTACGCATGAAATTATCGTAGTTGCTTAAAAATTTAACTCTGCTAAACTAACCCAGTAACATAACGTTTGACTAGGAGAGTGCACGCCAAACTTTGGTCTATTAGGACCCTTTGACAGTACAAACCCGCATGAAAACACAAACGCACCATAACCAAACCTTTCGTTCAGTTCCCACACATTCAAAACCGCTGGACTCTTCTCGTCTTGAAAAACTATTTCAACAACAAATAGATTTATATAAATCAAATCTTCGCAGCTCAAGCTCTGAGTACTTAACTGCGCTTAAAACTATTCCACTAGGAGCGCACTCAACCTTTCAATCATTTGATCCATATCCAATCTCAATCAAATCAGCCAAAGGCGCCTGGATGGTTGATGTGGATGGTCGAAAGATGCTAGATCTTTCCATGGGCTTTGGCTCAATGTTGGTCGGTCACTTAAACCCTGAGGTGATGGCCGAGCTCAAGAGCACATTAGATATCGGCACCTTATACACCGCACCATCTCCTGACTCTCGAGATGCTGCTGAGCGTTTATGTCGTCGATTTGGAATTGATCAGATCAGATTTACCAACTCAGGCACTGAATCAACGATGTATGCGGTCAGAACTGCTCGTGCCTACACTGGTAAAGAGGGTGTTGTTAAGGTTGAAGGTGGCTACCACGGAAGTGGTGATGCGCTGCTAGTTTCAAACAAACCTCCGCTAGATAAGGCAGGACCAGCCGATGATCCAATTCCAGTAATTGGTAATGCTGCAGTTCCAGGTCTGTCATTTGTCGTTCCTTACAACAATGTTGAGGCACTTGAAGCGGTATTCCAAAAACACTCCGACAAAATTGCTTGCTTTATTGTGGAACCTGTTTTGGAAAATGTCGGAATCGTTTTGCCTGATGAGGGTTACCTAGAATCGGTTCGAGCGCTATGTGATGAGTACAAGATTGTTTTAATTTTTGATGAGGTCAAGACTGGCTTAACCGCAGGTCCACAAGGTGCTGCCCAACGTCTTGGTGTAATTCCAGATTTAATCTGTTTAGCGAAATCAATTGGTGGTGGAATTCCACTTGCCGCATTTGGTGGCAAAACAGAGTTTATGAAACCTGTAACTGATGGTCGAATGCCACACCTTG
Source organism: Actinomycetota bacterium (assembly GCA_009704285.1). The sequence continues at coordinate 8,277 of WLEM01000004.1, read as the reverse complement.
GAACATTTAATGGACATATCTTGGCAATGGCAGCGGTTAGAGCAGTAGACAAACTTTGCACACCAGCAGCTCTTGAAAAAGCTGAGTCATTAAATATTCAAGCTTTAACTAGGATCCGTGAGATTATCGATGAGTATGAATTACCAGCACACACCGTTGGTTTTGGTGTGAAAGGCTGCATAACCTGGTCTGATCGACCAGTTAGAAATTATCGTGATTACAAAGCAACAGATTTCCAAATTGCTGAGCTTTCATTTATCTGGTCACTAAATCATGGAATTATGACGCCACCAGGATTAGATGAGCAGTGGCTGATCTCCCTTGCCCATGGTCAGGCTGAGGTTGATTTTATGGTTAATGACTTTAAGGAATTTGCTAAAACTCTTCGCAGCTAACTTAGGTGTTTTGTGGGAAACCTAAATTAATTCCACCATGGCTTGGATCTAACCAACGACTAGTAACAACCTTGCCGCGGGTAAAGAAGTGAACCCCTTCAGTTCCATGTGCATGTGAATCACCAAATAATGAGTTCTTCCAGCCACCAAATGAGAAGTAAGCCATTGGCACTGGAATTGGCACATTGATACCAACCATGCCAACCTCAACCTCATTTTGGAATCGTCTTGCAGCTCCACCATCATTGGTGAATATGGCAGTGCCATTTCCATATTGATGATTGTTGACCAGCTTTAATGCCTCGTCATAGCTTTTAACTCTAATAACGCTAAGTACTGGTCCAAATATCTCTTCCTGATAGATACTCATACTTGGCTTAACCTGATCAAACAAGGTTGGCCCAAGCCAAAAACCTTCGCCGTCTACTTCAACTTTTCGGCCATCAAAAACAATCTTGGCACCCTCTTTTTCACCAGCTGCGATGTAAGAGGCGACTTTGTCTCGGTGCACCTTAGTAACAAGTGGACCCATGTCAGCACCCTTTGTGCCATCACCAGTTTTAATCTTATTTGCTCGTTGAGTTATCTTCTCAATTAATTTATCAGCAATTGGCTCCACCGCAACAATCGCTGAGATCGCCATACATCTTTCACCTGCTGAACCAAAGCCGGCATTAATTGCTGCATCTGCAGCTAACTCTAAATCAGCATCTGGCAGAACAATCATGTGGTTTTTTGCCCCACCCAATGCCTGCACTCGCTTGCCAGCCTTTGTGCCAGTCTCATACACATACTTTGCAATTGGAGTTGAGCCAACAAATGAAACTGATTTAATTCCAGGATGTGTCAGCAGCGCATCAACTGCGACCTTATCGCCATGTACTACGTTAAAGACACCATCTGGTAATCCAGCATCTTTGAGTAATTGGGCAACAAACATAATTGCACTTGGATCTTTCTCACTTGGCTTAACAATTACTGTGTTGCCGCATGCGATTGCAATTGGGAAAAACCACATAGGCACCATGGCTGGAAAATTAAATGGTGAAATTACCGCAACCGGTCCTAGCGGCTGACGAATTGAGTAAACATCTACGCCAGTTGAAACCTCTTCAGAAAAACCGCCCTTAAGTAGATGAGGGATTCCGCAGGCAAACTCAACTACCTCAAGTCCACGTGTTACCTCACCAAAGGCATCACTTAAAACTTTGCCATGCTCCTTGGTAATTAAGGCGGCTATTTGCTCTTTATTTTGATTTACTAATTCACGAAACGCAAAAAGCACCTGGGTTCGCTTAGTCAGTGAGCTATGGCGCCAAGTTTCAAAAGCTTTTGTAGCCACATCTACTGCAGCATCAATAGTTGCACTTGTTGCAAAATTTACCTTGGCACTTATTTGGCCGGTCGCCGGGTTATATACATCACCAGTGCGCTCTGATTTTTCAGTTGAAAGTTGGTTATTTATCCAGTGTGAAATAGTTTCCATATCCCAACCATACCTCAAAGAATTTACCGCTATGAAATTACCCTTTCCTACCAAAAAACCGTAGGAAGTGATTAGATTGGGGTATCAATTCAGGCCAACAAACCAGGGAGCAAAGTGAGTACCCCAGAGAACAACCCAGATAAGGCAGCAAAGGTTTTTGCTGATGACCGTGCATATGTATTCCACTCTTGGTCAGCACAGGGGCAGATCACACCAATGACAGTTGCCGGCGGCGCCGGTTCATACTTTTGGGATTTCAATGGCAAGAAGTACTTAGATTTTTCATGTCAATTAGTTTTTACAAATATTGGCCATCAACATCCAAAGGTAATTGCAGCAATCAAAGAGCAAGCTGATGTGCTTGCAACTGTGGCACCACAACATGCCAATGAGGCAAGAAATGAAGCAGCAAAGCGCATCACTGAGGTGGCAGGTGATAGCTTTAAAAAGGTTTTCTTTACAAACGGTGGCGCCGATGGCATAGAGAATGCGATCCGAATGGCCAGACTTCACACCAACAAGCACAAAGTTTTATCTACCTATCGCTCTTATCATGGCAATACAGGCTCTGCGATTAATGCAACTGGTGATCCAAGAAGATTTCCAAATGAGTTTGGTTATGGACATGTGCACTTCTGGGGTCCATATCTTTATCGCACCGCTTTCTGGGCAACAAATCAGGAAGAGGAGTGTCAGCGAGCACTTGAGCATTTAGAGCAAACAATTATTTTTGAAGGTCCAAAGACAATTGCGGCAATCGTAATTGAGTCAGTACCAGGAACAGCTGGTGTGTTAGTGCCACCTGCAGGATATCTAGATGGCTTGCGAGCACTTTGTGACAAGTATGAAATTCTTTGGATTGCTGATGAGGTTATGTCGGGCTTTGGTAGAACTGGTAAATGGTTTGGTTTCCAGCACTCTAAATCAACCCCTGATTTAATTGTCTTTGCTAAGGGTGTTACCTCAGGTTATGTGCCACTTGGAGGCGTGATAATTCCAGAAAAAATTGCGAAAACATTTGATGAGCGAGTATTCCCAGGTGGGCTTACCTATTCAGGTCATCCACTGGCTTGCGCTACTGCAGTTGCAACTATTGATGTAATGAAGAGTGAGAAGATGGTAGAAAATGCTGCCAGTATTGGTGAGAAAATACTTGGACCTGGATTAAGTGAGTTAGCGAAAAAACATCAGGTAATTGGCGATATTAGAGGCGCAGGTGTTTTCTGGGGAGTAGATATGGTCACCGATAGAAAGACTCGTGAACCACTTGCGCCATATGGTGCATCTAGTCCAAAGATGAATGAGATTGTGGCAACTTGCAAGAAAAATGGTTTGATGCCATTTAATAACTTCAACCGAATTCACATGGTGCCACCATGCAATATCTCTGAAAGTGATGCCAAGTTAGGCTTAGAGTTACTATCTAAGTCACTGACTGAGATCGGTCTCTAGCAGTAAGTAGATTTACCGCTAGTAATCCACAGTTTTTATCTTTTATGCATTACTAACACTTTTTTCTTTATAGTTTCCAAACACAAACTTTTGGAGCTATATGAATCTAACAATGCAAATTATTCGTCTAAATCTCTTGTTAAAATCTAAAGCTGCTGCTTTTATTAAGAGCGACAGTCGCGGAGATGTGCCTGGCTGGGTATTAGTAGTACTTATGACCACTGCTTTGGTTACTGGCATCTGGTCAATCGCTGCGCCAAAACTAACCACAATCTTGCGCAACTCATTGGATGCAATGGGCGGTATCAGGTAGTTGCGCAAGCTATTACTTGCCCAGCACCGCGGATCAGTTGAATCACTACTAACCATACTCCCGCAGGTTTTTGTATTTTTAGTGATGTTTCAACTGATCTTTATGCAATTCAATGTCATGCGTTCAACCAATTTAAATCAAGGAGAGTTAGCAACCACAGCAATTACTGGCTCAGGGGATGAGTATGTGAGATACCCACTAATTGGTGGTGGCTCCGTATTAGTTATTGAAGAAAAGAGTGAAATCAAAAAGTTTATTGATTTTGGCAATTTTTCAGGTAAGAAAGTAGTGGCAATTGCAGTAGATGAAGACTCTACTAATTAAGTTTTTAAAAAAATCAGATAACGGCTCAGCAACTGCAGAGTTTGTTATCTTCACTCTGCCCTTTTTCACCGCCTTTTTAATTTTAATTACAACTGTTTCCAGTAAGACTCTTGCGATCTCAGAGAGTGAAAACCTAGCCAGACAGACGGTGCGAGCCTTTGTTACTTCACCAAGTGCGGATTTAGCAATGGCCAGGGCCTACCAAGTAGTAGAGATCTATAAATCAAAGCGATCAGTAAGTGGTAATCAAATGCGGCAGATTGAATTAGATATCTCCTGCAGCTTCTACCCATGTTTTTCTCCTGGAAATATGGTCACTGCAACTATCACCGTAGGCAAAAATGAAAAGGCATCAGTTAGTGAGTATGTAGATCTATGGCGATAGCAAAGATAATTTTTGGTAAAAGCCGTGGCTCATTGATCCCACTTTCATTTGGCTTTTTTCTACTTGCCATGACACTAACCTTTATATCGATAAATGTTGCCTCTGCTTACTCAGTTAAAAAGCAATTAACCAATCTTGCCGAAGGTGCGATTAATAAATCTGCCCAATCAATAAACTCACTTGCCTACTACGCCGAGGTAAATAGATTTAGTAGAGATAAACGGGTGCCGCTAGATTGTTTTGCAGCTCAAGCCAAGTTTTATCTATTGATAAATCAACTCAGATTGCATGAGAAAAAAATCAAAGTAGATCACTTTAATTGTGAACTATATGAAGTATCTGCTCAAGTTTCGATCGCAGGTAATATGCCAATTCAGATACCATTTATGGAATCTGTTGCGTTAAATAGATTGATAATCTCCACTCAAGTTGGCGCAAGTTCGGTATACATCCCTAATTAGATTACCCTTGCCCTATGGCTACCCGGGATTATCAAGATGAGATCAACAAGATTGATATCACCCTTAAATCAATTGAGCAGGTTTTAAACCTACCGAAGTTAATAGAGAATGCTGCCGAACTTGAAGCCCAAGCTAGTGTGCCAAATCTTTGGGATGACCCCCAAGCAGCTCAGGTGATTACAAGTAAATTATCTAGAGCGCAATCAACGATAAATAAAATCAGTTCAATTCGAAGTAGATTAAATGATCTGCCAGTAATGGTTGAGCTATCAGCAAGTGAAAGTGATAAGGCATCCGCATTTAAAGAGGTTGATAAAGAGTTAGATGAGTTAACTCAAGTCATTAATGATCTTGAGGTGCAGACATTATTAAGTGGTGAGTATGACGAACGTGATGCACTGATGACCATTAGATCAGAGGCTGGGGGAGTAGAAGCAGCTGATTGGGCACAAATGTTGATGCGGATGTACTTTAGATTTTGTGAACGCCACAATTACAAAATAGATGTGCTAGAGACCTCATATGCTGAAGAGGCTGGTATTAAATCAACAACTTTTAGAATTTCTGCCCCCTATGCTTACGGCAGACTTTCGGTAGAGCAGGGAACACATCGACTAGTTCGTATCTCACCCTTTGATTCCCAATCTCGCCGCCACACATCCTTTGCTGGTGTTGAAGTTGTGCCAGTAGTTGAGCAAAGTGATCATATTGAGATTGAAGAAAAAGACTTAAGGGTAGATGTTTATCGCTCATCTGGCCCTGGTGGTCAAGGTGTTAACACCACCGATTCAGCGGTAAGAATTACCCACACACCATCTGGAATTGTTGTCTCCTGCCAAAATGAAAGATCTCAAATTCAAAACCGTGCAACAGCAATGGCAGTTTTGCAATCTAAATTATTAGAACGACGTCGACTAGAAGAGCGCGCCAAAATGGATGCACTAAAGGGTGATAACTCTGGCTCTTGGGGAAATCAAATGAGATCTTATGTACTTGCTCCATATCAAATGGTGAAAGATCTGCGGACAAATTTTGAAGTTGGAAATCCATCTTCCGTTTTAGATGGTGATTTGGATGGATTTATTGAGGCAGGTATTAAATGGCGCAAGGGGCGCGAGTAATCTCACAGGCAAGCGTAAATTCTCAGTTTTATATTGCAAAAATCAGCATTAAATCACCAATTAATTGTGGTTGCTTATCTAAACTAGCACTAGTTGATCAGCGCACTCACCTTAAGGGGTTTTGATTTTGATTCGTTTTGAGAATGTCACAAAGCTCTATCCCAAACAAGATAAAGCTGCACTAGATGGGGTTAACCTAGAGATTGCAAAGGGTGAGTTTGTTTTCTTAGTTGGTTTATCTGGTTCTGGAAAATCAACCTTTTTAAGATTAGTACTGCGAGAAGAGCGGCCAAGCTCAGGTGTGATTCATGTGGCAGGAAAAGATTTAAATAATTTAGCAAACCATAAGGTGCCAGAGTTGCGCCGGCAGGTGGGAACAGTTTTCCAAGATTTTAGATTGCTACCTAATAAGACTGTTGCTGAAAATGTTGCCTTCACTCTGCACGTCTTAGGGTATTCAAAGAAGCAAATAGCAAGAGATGTACCAGAGGTTTTGGAGTTAGTCGGACTTGAAGAAAAGAGTGATCGAAAACCAAGTGAGTTATCAGGTGGTGAGCAACAACGAGTTGCCATTGCTAGAGCTTATGTATCTCGTCCCACAATTTTGATTGCCGATGAGCCAACTGGAAATTTAGATCCAGCTACCTCAGTTGGCATTATGAAATTACTAGATCGCATCAATCGAGAGGGCACCACAGTTGTAATGGCAACTCATGATGCTGGAATTGTCGACCAAATGCGAAAGCGAGTAATTGAATTAGAAGGTGGCCATGTAATCCGCGATCAGGCTCGTGGTGTCTATGGCTATACCGGTTAAAGCTAAGATGAAAAAGATAGGGTTACCAAATGCGCGCTAAATTTGTAATGAGTGAGGTCGGTATCGGCCTGCGCCGAAACCTAACAATGACCTTTGCAGTGGTAATTACTGTTGCCATCTCTTTGTCACTATTAGGTATTGGCCTGCTAGCAAACTCACAGGTGCGGGTAATGAAGGATTATTGGTATGACAAGATTGAGGTTTCAATATTTCTCTGTGGATCCTTATCTGAAGGACAATCATGTGCAAATGGTGTAATTACTCAAGAGCAGAAGATTGGTATTCAGCGCGACCTACAAGCACTTCCAGTTGTGCAAGAGGTTTACTACGAATCACAAACTGAAGCATTCAAACGTTTTCAGGAAAGATTTGAAGGCTCAGCAATTGCGCAAAATGTCACAGCAGATCAGCTGCCGGAGTCATTTAGAGTAAAACTAAAAGATCCAACTAAGTTTGCAGTTATTGAAAGTGCCTTTGCCGGCCGGCCAGGTGTTGATATTGTGCAGGATCAACGGGCAATCTTAGAAAAGTTTTTTGGATTACTAGGTGTATTGCGAAATGGTGCATTAGCAATCGGTGCAGCATCAGTATTAACCGCTGCGTTATTAATTAGTAACACCCTGCGAATAGCTGCCTTTAATAGAAGGCGGGAGACTGGGGTAATGAAGTTAGTTGGTGCATCAAGCTTTTCAATTCAGTTGCCATTTTTATTAGAGGGTATCTTTGCCGCCGTATTTGGCTGGCTAGTCTCAACTGGATTTTTATCTGCATTTAAAGCGGTGGTGGATGCAAAGGTGGCACCTCTTTTAACCTTCACCCAGTTTTTCACCTGGCGTGATGTTTGGGTGGCAAGTGCCTGGCTGTTGTTAACAGGTTTACTTGTTTCCGGGTTAGCATCAGTGCTCACCTTGCGTAAATATCTAAAGGTTTAACCACCTCCGCACAACTGAAAGATTGGGGGTTGCTTGTGGTCAAAGAGTTAGGCAAGAAGATAATTGCCCAAAATAAAAGCGCCCGGCATGACTACTTCATTGAAGAGGTCTATGAGTGTGGCTTGGTGCTAACTGGCACTGAGGTTAAATCCTTAAGAGCAGGACGGGCCTCATTAACTGATGGTTATGCAATGGCAAAAGATGGTGAGATTTGGGTAAGTGGTATTCATATTCCCGAGTACAACCAAGGCTCTTGGACAAATCATCCACCACGGCGAGATCGCAAATTACTTCTTCACAAACGAGAGATTGCTCAGATCTCAGGTGTGATTAAGCAAGGTGGTTTAACCCTAATTCCCCTTTCACTTTACTTTAAAGATGGCAAAGCAAAGGTTGAGATTGCAGTTGCAAAGGGTAAGAAAGCACATGACAAGCGAAATACATTGATGGAACGCCAATCTAATCGTGAAGTCGAGCGCGAAGTATCTAATCGCCGATCAGGTAAATCTAACTAAATAAATGACGCTACGAATTGAAACGGAGCGTTTAGTTTTACGCCCGATGCTCATGAGTGATGTGGATGATTTATAT